>VAWU01000019.1:0-20753 GCA_005888325.1 Actinomycetota bacterium | reverse complement strand
GACCAGGCCGCCTACCACGAGCACTTCGGCACGTCGCACCCGATGTGGGAGTCGGATCGCGGCGGCGGCATGGTGTGGGCGGGCACCGCGCCGTACGAGGCGGCCATGGCGCTCCGCGAGGGCAAGGCGCGCCACATCGTCAACACGTTCGCGGTGGCGTGGGCGACCCAACGGGGCGAGATGGTCGGTGGCCCCGGTGAGGTTCACGCGCGCGAGCTGTTCAAGCAGAACCTCGAGGTGCCGTTCGGGTGGTTCCCACAGCCCGTGTACTTCGCCACCATCGCCCGACGCCACATGCACGACTACGGCACCACCCAGGAGCAGCTCGGCAGCATCGCCGTCGCATGCCGGCGCCACGCCAACCTCACCCCCGGCGCCGTGATGCACGACAAGCCGCTGACCATGGAGGAGTACCTCGACTCGCCGGCGATCGTCGAGCCCTTTCGCAAGGAGGACTGCTGCCTCATCTCCGACGGAGGGGCCGCGTACGTGATGACGACGCCAGAACGGGCGCGCGATCTGAGGCAACCATTGGTCGAGGTGGCGGGTGTCGGCATGGGCAACTCGTTCACCGGCACCCACTGGAGCCAGCAGCGGGCGTTCACGTCGACCCCGCAGGTGTTCGCCGCGCCGGTGGCCTTCGGCATGGCGGGCCTGGATCCCCCCGACGTCGACGTGTTGACCTGCTACGACCCGTTCACGATCGTGTCGCTGATGCAGATCGAGGACATGGGTTTCTGTGCCAAGGGCGAGGGAGGTCCGTTCGTCGAAGGCGATGCGTTGTCCTTCGACGGCGGCCGGCTGCCGTACAACACCCACGGCGGCATGCTCTCCCATGCGTACGTCCTCGGCATCGCCCACGTGGTCGAGGTGGTGCGCCAGCTGCGGGGCGAGGCCGCCGCCCAGGTGCCCGGCGCACGCGTCGGCGTGTACGGCGGCTACACCGGCCCGCAGGCGAGCACCCTCATCCTCCGCCGCCCATGAGCGGGGCGATGCGCGCCGACTTTCCGCTACCCGACATCGACTGGGAGCCGACGCGCGCCTTCTGGGCGGGAGCGGCGCGCCACGAGCTGCTCATTCCGCGCTGCGACGGGTGCGCCGCCTACACGTGGTATCCGCGTGAGCGCTGTCGCACATGCCGCAACCAGTCGTTCACGTGGACCGCGATGAGCGGACGCGGTCGCCTGTTCTCGTGGGCGGTGGTCACCCGCGCCTTCATCCCTCAGTTCGAGGGCAAGGTGCCGTTCGTGCCTGCGCTCGTCGCACTCGACGAGGATCCGGCGGTGCGCCTGGTCACCGAGATCGTCGACTGCGATCCCGACGACCTTCGCTTCGACATGCCGGTGCGCGTCGTCTACCGGCCGCTCGAGTTCGAAGGCATCACGCGGCGCGTCATCGCACCGAAGTTCACGCGTGCAGCCCCATGAGTCGCGCGACCTATTTTGGAAGCCCTGTCTTGACATGGAACACCCGTTTCGTACCCTTCAGCCCGTAGGCATCTCGGAGGGGGAACCATGGGCGACGGCGGAACATTGACGTTTCATGCGGCAACGCGATTGGCGTTGGACCTGCCGTCGGGAAACGCGGGCCCGTCGATTCGCAGCTGCACGACGTCGCGCGTGCTGCCGAACTCGATCGAACCGGTTGAGGTGGCGACGGCCGTCTGGCGGATGGCCTACGGCAACGACGACGCGATCGAGCGCAGGTTCGACGACCCGGCGCGCAGGGAGGCGGTGGCGTTTCTCGTCGAGCTCGTCCAGAAGGTCGAGGGACGATTGCTCGAAGGCTGGACAGATCATCCCGGAATCCTCGTTCAGCAGATCGCCGACGCGGCTGTGCCCAGCCATCCCGCGGATCGGGCGCAGCTCTGCGAGCAGTTCGGCATGGTGGTGCCCGCCAACAGGATCGCCGGCGAACGGTTGTTCGCGCTGGCCCACGAGCTCTGCGCGTCCATCACCGCCAACGTCCTTCCGATCCTCAGGGCCAGCCGGCCGCTGACGCGCGCCGAGACCTTCGGCCGGGCACGGGAGCTGAAGACCCGCGCATTCGTCCCGACCGGTCGGGCCGGCGAGTCCCGGGAGGCACGCGAGGCCGCGCGCATGGCCGTCGAGTGGGAAGTCGCGCGCCTGGCCGCCGAGCGCGAGGGCGCCCGGGTGGCCGCCGAGCAGGAGGCCGCGCGCATGGCCGCCGAGCTCGAGGCCGAGCTGGAGGCGGCGGAGGCGGCCGCCGCGCAGGAAGCCGCACGCGCCGAGGCGGCGCGCATCGCCGCCGAGCACGAAGCCGCTCGGGTGGCGACCGAGCGAGAGGTCGCGCGGGTAGCTGCCGAGGCGGCACGCGTCGCCGAGGAGCTGGAGCGCGCGCGCGTGGCCGTCGACGAGCTCGAGGCGATGGAGACGGCGCGCTTTGCCGCCGAGGCGGCGCCGGTGCCCGACGAGCCCGAAGCCCCCGGGCCCACGGCCACCGAGGTGCGCACGAGCCGCGTGGCCCCCGACCCGACGAGGAGCACGCGCGCCGCCCGGGGCGACGCGGAGAGCAAGGCGATCGCCTTCTTGTCCGCCGGCGCGGTCGTCCTGTTCGGGCTGAGCCGGCGGGCGAAGCGTCGCGCCTCGTAGTCCGCAGCCGCCGACCCCGCGTTCGTGACACCACCCGCCTCGGGCGGGCTAGAACGTGTCGCCATGACCGAGGTGCGCGAGCTCGCCACCGGGCTGCAGTTCCCCGAGGGACCCGTGGCCATGGCCGACGGCAGCGTGCTCGTCGTGGAGATCAAGCGGGGCACGCTCACGCGCGTCGGCGCCGCGGGTGACGTCGACGTCGTCGCCGACCTCGGCGGTGGGCCCAACGGCGCGGCCATCGGTCCCGACGGCGCGGTCTACGTGTGCAACGACGGCGGCTTCCTCTGGAGCGAGCGCGCCGGCATCAACATCCCGATGGACCTCGCGACCGGCAGCAACCAGCCACCCGATTTCGAGGGCGGCTGGATCGAGCGCGTCGACCTGGGCTCCGGCGCCGTCACCCGGCTGTACTCCGAGTGCGACGGGCACCGCCTGCGCAGTCCGAACGACATCGTGTTCGACGCGTCCGGTGGCTTCTGGTTCACCGACCTGGGCAAGCAACGCGCCCGCGACGTGGACCGCGGCGGCCTCTACTACGCGCAGCCCGACGGCTCGAGCATCGTCGAGGCGGCCTATCCCCTCTGGGGCGCGAACGGCGTCGGCCTCTCACCCGACGGCGGCCGCGTGTACGTGGCCGAGAGCTTCACCGGCAAGCTCCTGGCGTGGGACATCGAGGACACCGGGCGGGTCCGCGGTGGCGCGCGGGGGGCATCCGTCGTCGCCTGCACCAAGGGCCACTTCGACTCGCTCGCAGTCGAGGCCGACGGACACATCGTCGTCGCCGCGCTGCCCCACGGTCTGTGCGTGGTCTCGCCCGACGGGGACTACGAATACGTCGACATGCCCGACCCGCTCACCACCAACGTCTGCTTCACGGGCGCCGACATGCAGACCGCGCTCGTCACCTTGTCGGGGTACGGGCGCCTGGTGGCCCTCGACTGGCCCCGCCCCGGCCTCCGCCTCGAGCACCCATGACGACGATGGCCGAGCTCGTGCGCGCCCGCGCGGACGACGCCACGACTGGCCTGTTGTTCGAGGACGCTTCATGGACCTACGCCGAGGTCGTGCGGGCGGCGGCCGAACGGGCCGCACTGCTCCGGGAGTTGCGCCGATCCGGCCCGTTCCACGTCGGCGTGCTGCTCGACAACGTGCCCGAGTTCCCCCTGTGGCTGTCGGCGGCGGCGGTCGCGGGCGCGACCATCGTGGGGATCAACCCGACGCGCCGCGGCGCCGAGCTGGCGCGTGACATCACGCACACCGACTGCCAGCTGATCGTCACGGAATCGGGCCACCATCCTCTGTTGGAGGGCCTCGACATCGGGCTCGACGTCGATCGGACGCTCGTCATCGACACCCCCTCGTACCGCGAGCGGCTCGCACCACACGCCGGTGCGCCGCTCCCCGACACCGTGATCAGCGAAGGCGACCTCTACCTCCTCCTGTTCACCTCCGGCACCACGGGCGCGCCGAAGGCCGTTCGCTGCTCGCAGGGACGGCTGGCCGGCATCGGCAGCATCGTGGCGCAGATGTTCGAGCTCACGGCCGCCGACGTCTGCTACGCGGCCATGCCGATGTACCACTCCAACGCGCTGATGGCCGGATGGGCACCCGCGCTCGCGGGCGGAGCGACCGTCGCCCTGCGGCGCAAGTTCTCGGCGTCGGGCTTCCTGCCCGATGTGCGCCGCTATGGCGTGACGTTCTTCAACTACGTGGGCAAGCCGCTGTCGTATGTGCTCGCGACCCCTGAGCAGCCCGACGACACCGACAACCCGCTGCGCACGGTGTTCGGCAACGAGGCGGCCGACCTCGACATCGACCGCTTCGCCCAGCGCTTCGCCTGTCAGGTGATCGACGGCTACGGCTCGACGGAAGGCGGCGCGGCGGTCACGCGCTCGCCCGACATGCCGGCGGGTTCGCTGGGCCGGGCCCCCGAGGGCACCGTCGTCCTGAACCCCGAGACCGAGGAGGAGTGCCCGCCGGCGCGATTCGACGACAAGGGCGTGCTCCTCAACCCCGACGAGGCCATCGGCGAGCTGGTCAACCGGCTCGGCACCGCGGGGTTTGAGGGCTACTGGAGGAACGACGAGGCCAACGCGGCCCGCACGCGCGACGGCATGTACTGGACGGGCGACCTCGCCTACAAGGACGCGCAGGGGTTCGTGTACTTCGCGGGCCGCGACTTCGATTGGTTGCGCGTCGACGGTGAGAACTTCGCCGCCGCGCCCGTCGAACGCATCCTCGCCCGCTTTCCCGGCGTTGTGGTGGCTGCCGTCTACGCGGTGCCCGACCCCGACGTCGGCGACCGGGTGATGGCCGCCCTGCAACTGGTGCCGGGCGCAACGTTCGACCCCGACGCCTTCGCCGGCTTCCTCGAGCAGCAGTCCGATCTCGGCACCAAGTGGGCGCCGAGGTTCGTGCGCATCACCGGCGCGCTCCCCACGACGCCCACGGCCAAGGTGTTGAAGCGCGTGCTCCGCCGCGAGCGGTGGGAGACCGACGATCCCGTGTGGTGGCAGCCGGCGCGGCACGAGCCGTACCGGAGGCTGACGGCCGATGACGTCGCCGTGCTGGCGCGGGAGTTCGAAGCCCGCGGGCGCGCCGGCGTGCTCGCCGCGATGTGAAAACGGGTCAGTGGTCGGGGCCGAGGATCAGTCCGCTGGTGGGCACGCCGGTCCCCGCGGTGACGAGCACGTGCTCGGCCGCGTCGACCTGGTTGACCGACGTGCCGCGCACCTGACGCACGCCCTCGGCGATGCCGTTCATGCCGTGGATGTAGGCCTCGCCCAACTGGCCCCCGTGCGTGTTCACCGGGAGCCGGCCCCCGAGCTCGATCGCGCCGTCGCGTATGAAGTCCTTGGCCTCGCCTCGGCCGCAGAAGCCGAACTCCTCGAGCTGGCAGAGCACGAACGGGGTGAAGTGGTCGTAGATGATGGCGACGTCGATGTCGTCGGGGCCGAGGCCGGACGTGTTCCAGAGCTGGCGGGCGACCAGCGCCATCTCCGGCAGGCCCGAGATGCTCTCCCGGTAGTAGCTCGTCATCATGTCCTGGTCGCGCCCCGCGCCCTGCGCGGCGGCGCGGACGACCGCAGGCGGGTGGACCAGGTCGCGGGCGCGCGCCACGCTCGTCACGACGATCGCCTGTGCACCGTCGCTCTCCTGGCAGCAGTCCAGCAGGTGGAGCGGCTCGACGATCCAACGTGACTGCTGATGGTCCTCGATGGTGATGGGCTTCTCGTAGAACCAGGCCTTGGGGTTGGTGGCTGCATGCCTGCGATCGGCGACCGCCACGCGCCCGAAGTCCTCGCTGGCGGCGCCGAACTCGTGCATGTAGCGGGTGGCGAACATCGCCACCCACTGCGCCGGAGTGAGCAGGCCGAACGGCGCGTACCAGCTGAAGTGTGCGTTCTCCGCGTTTGCCATCGCCGGACGGTTCTGCACCCCCGCGCCGAAGCGGTTGCCCGAGCGCTCGTTGAAGGCGCGGTAACAGACGACGACCTCGGCCACCCCGGTCGCGACGGCCATGACCGCCTGTTGAATCGTGCCGCACGCGGCGCCGCCCCCGTGGTGGATGCGGCTGAAGAACGAGAGCTCGCCGATCCCGACGTTGCGTGCGATCTCGATCTCGGGATTGGTGTCCTGGGTGTAGGTCACCATCCCGTCGACGTCGGACGGCTGCAATCCGGCGTCGTCGAGCGCGGCAACCGTCGCCTCGACGGCCAGTCGCAGCTCGCTGCGCCCGGACTGCTTGGAGAACTCGGTCGCCCCGATGCCGACGATCGCGGCGCGGTCCTTCAGCGCGTTCGACTCGCTCATGTCGGCAGCGTCAACCAGACCGTGCCGGTGACGTGGTCGCCGCGACTGTTGGCGCCCCGGACCGCGACCTCGACCGTACCCGTCTCGTCGTGCTTGACCGTGACCTTCCCGGTCATCGTCATCGTGTCGCCCGGGTAGTTCGGTGCACCGAGGCGGATGGCAACCTTGTTGAGAACCGCATCGGGGCCCGCCCAGTCGGTGATGAAGCGACCGACGAAGCCGTTCGTGCTCAGGATGTTCATGAAGATGTCGTCCGACCCGCGCCCCCGCGCCAGGTCCGGGTCGTGGTGCACGTCCTGGTAGTCGCGTGACGCGATCGCGGTGGCCACGATCAACGTCCGCGTCAGCGGCACCGCCAGCGGCGGAAGCTCGTCGCCCACGTTGACATCCGCGTACTTCACGGGCGCACCCCTTCGATGGGGCGGGAGGCGATCGCTGCGCCCAGCCGGGCCAGCTGCGCGCTCGCGCCGCCCAGCTCCTCCGACAGCTGCTTGCCCCACAGGAAGTAGCGATGCACCGGATAGTCGACGTCGGCCCCCATGCCGCCGTGGAGGTGCTGGGTCGCGTGCACGACGCGCTGGCCTCCGTCCGCCGCCCACCACTTGGCCACCGCCACCTCCTGCGCCGCGTCGAGGCCCTCGGTGAGCCGCCACGCCGCCTGCCAGAGCGTGGCCCGCATCGCCTCCGTGTCGATGTACGCGTCGGCGGCCTTGAGCGCCACACCCTGGAAGGTCGACAGCGGCCGCCCGAACTGCACCCGCTCCGACGTGTAGGCGGCGGCCAGACGGAGCGCCTCCTCGCACACGCCGACCTGCAGCGCGCAGAGCCCGACGAGGGCGCGGTCCAGCAGCCACTCGACGACCCCGGCGCCGCCGAGCGGCTCGGCGGGCGCGCCCGAGAGGACCAGGTGGGATCGGAGCTCGCGGTTGGTCGTCTCCGCGCGCTGGTGCTCGACGCCGTCGCCGTTCGGGTCGACGAGGAAGGCGCGCACGCCCGCGTCGGTGCGTGCGGGAACGATCACCCGCGCCGCCGACTGCGCGGCCGGCACGCTCAACCGGGTGCCGTCGAGGCGCCACGCGGCACCGTCTGCCCGCGCGGTCAGCTCCGGCCCGAACGACTCGAGCGCGGCGGTGAGCACGACGTCGCCCGCGACGACGCCCGGCAGCCAGCGCTCGCGTTGGTCGGCGCTGCCGAACTCGGCGATCGGGAGCGCACCGAGCACGAGCGTCGGCCACAGCGGGACGGGCGACACCGTGCGACCCTGCTGCTCGAGCAGCAGGCACAGCTCGATGACCCCGAAGCCGCTCCCCCCGACTTCGTCGGGCAGCGCGATGCCGAGGAGGTTCGCGCCGGCGAGCTCGGCCCACACCGCCCGGTCGAACCGCTCGTCGCCCGCCTCGACGTCCTTCACCCGGGCCGTGGATGCATGACCCGCGAAGATCTGCGCGGCGAGGGCGCGCACCGCCTCCTGCTCCTCGCTGAACGCGAAGTCCATCAGCTCGCGTCTCCGGCCGCGGGGTGGAACTGCGGCAGCGTGAGCTCGTCGTCGAACGCCACGAACTCGACCTCGACGGGCATGCCCACGTGAACGTCGTGCGCGTCGACGCCGACGACGTTCGACACCAGGCGCGTGCCTTCTTCCAGCTCGACGAGCGCGACGACGAGCGGGTAGTCGAACGCCGCGACCTGCGGATGGTGGTTGACGACGTAGCTGTACACGACGCCCCGACCGCTCGCGTCCACCGTGTCCCACTCGAGCGACCGGCACGCGCCACACATCGGCCCCGGTGGGTGCCGCAGACGCCCACACGACGCGCACCGCTGGATGAGGAGCCTGCCCTGGGCGGCGCCCTCGAAGAAGAACGCGTTGTCCTGGGTGATCGCCGGACGCGGGCGCTTCGGGCGCGGTTCGGCCGCCGCGCCCCTCTCGCGCTTCTCGGGGGGCTTGAACTTCAGGATGCGGAAGCGCATCGAGCCCACTAGCTCGCCGTGCTGGTCGTGGTAGCTCACGCGGGTGGTGACGAAGTGGCCCGCGCCCAGCGCGGTCTGCTTCTCGGGGGACACCGACTCGATCGTCGTGGTCGTGCGCAGGTGGTCGCCGGGGCGCACGTAGCGGTGGTACTCCTGCTCGCAGTCCGTGGCCACGACTGAGGTGAAGCCGGCGTCGTCGAGCAGGCGCATGAGCTCGTCGCGCGGGCTACCACCCGCAACCGGACGAGGCCGGAGGCCGCGCATCACCCACGCCTGGAGCATCACGGGAGGCGCCACGATCCCACCGTGCACCGACGCGGCAGCTGCGTCGGCGTCGGTGTACACGGGGTTCTCGTCGCCGATCGCCTCGACCCAGTGCCTGATCATCGGCTGGTTGACGGGATCGGGGCCCACCTCGGCCGCGCCCACGTCGCGGCCCTCGAACGCCTTCAGCCGTTCGAGCAGGTCGGCATGGTGCTCGCTCACCGCGGCTGCCGCGCCATCTTCAGGCCGACCGAGGCCACGATCTCGCGCTGGACCTCGTTGACGCCACCCCCGAAGGTGTTGATCTGCGCGGCGCGCGCGGCACGCTCGACCTCGCCGCGCAGGGGGGCGCCGGGCGAGCCCGCACGCAGGTAGCCGACAGGACCGAGGATGGCGAGCAGCGTGCGGTACACCTCGATCAGGGTCTCGGTGCCGTAGACCTTCACCGCCGACGAGTCGGCCGGGCTCAGCCGGTCGGCCGCGATGTCGCTCGCCATGCGCCAGTTCAGGAGCTTCATCGCCTCAAGGCGGGCGTGCGCGCGGGCCAGGTCGAGCTGCACCCAGGGAGTGTCGAGCGCGCCGGTCTCGCGGGCCCACGCCACCACGTCGTCGTAGAGCCGGTGGGCGAGGCCACCGATGGCGGCGAGGCCCACCCGCTCGTGGTTGAGCTGGGTGGTGATCATGCGCCAGCCGTCGTTCTCGCGTCCGACCAGGTTCGCCACAGGGACGCGCACGTCGTCGTAGTACGTCGCCGTCGTCACGGCGCCGCCCACGGTGACGATCGGGGTGATCGTGAAGCCGGGCGACGACGTAGGCACGAGGATGATCGAGATGCCCTTGTGCTTCGGCGCGTCGCGATCGGTGCGCACCGCCAGCCAGACGTAGTCGGCCTGGTTGGCTCCGCTCGTGAAGACCTTGTTCCCGTTGACGACGTACTCGTCGCCGTCGCGCACCGCCCGCGTGCGCAACGAGGCGAGGTCGGTGCCCGCCTCGGGCTCGGTGTATCCGATGGCGAAGTTCAGCTCGCCCCGGAGGATTGCGGGGAGCAGCTGCGCCTTCTGCGCCTCGGTGCCGAACCGCATGATCGTGGGCCCGACCGTGTTGACGGTGACGAACGGGAACGGGGCGCCGGCGCGTTGCACCTCGTCGAAGACGATGAACTGGTCGGTGGGTGGCCGGCCCTGCCCGCCGTACTCCTTCGGCCAGCCGACCCCGAGCCACCCGTCGGCCCCCATCTTCGCGACCAGGGTGCGGAACAACGGGCTCCCCTCGCCCGACACGCCGAGCGCGGCGCGCACCTCGTCGGTCAACAGCTCGTCGAAGTAGGCGCGCAGCTCCTTGCGCAGCGCCTGCTGCTCGGGCGTGTAGTCGAGGTGCATCCGAGGACCGAATCTAGCAGCGGAGTAGAACGCGTTCCTGTGGCCGCACCCGCACGTATAGCGCCCTTTGATCAGCGCGCGACGGCCCGGGCCAGCTCGCGGAAGGGCACGTCCTTGTCGGGGCGCGGCTCGCGTGGGAGGCCCAGCACCCGCTCGCCGATGACGTTGCGCTGCACCTCGTCGGTGCCGCCCCCGATGCGGATGCCCCACTGGTTGAGGAACTGCTGCTGCCAGAACCCGTGGTGGGGCGCTCCTTCCAGCAACATCCCCTTGGCTCCCTCGAGCGCGAGCGCCAGATCGCCTGTACGCGCCACATGCCGCGAGTAGGCCAGCTTCAACACGGAGCTCTCGGGGCCGGGCATCCGTCCCTGGCTGATCGCGGTCTGCACCCGGTAGCCGAGATACTTCAGCACCTCGAAGCGGATGAACGCGTCGACGAGGCCCTGGCGGCTCATGGCGTCATCGGCGCGATCGAGCTCACGGGTCAGGCGCACCAGGTCGCCGAACGCCATGCCCCCACCGCTGCCGATGAGGGCGCGCTCGTTGGCGAGGGTGGTGAGGGCGACGCCCCAGCCGCCGTTCACCTCGCCGAGCACGTTGTCCGCCGGGACGCGGACGTCGGTGAGGAAGACCTCGTTGAAATGGGTCCGTCCG
This sequence comes from Actinomycetota bacterium, assembly GCA_005888325.1. Taxonomy (NCBI): domain Bacteria; kingdom Bacillati; phylum Actinomycetota; species Actinomycetota bacterium. The sequence goes on along the minus strand of VAWU01000019.1, from coordinate 10,060 downwards.
GTGATCTGGCGGAGCGGGCGCACCTCGATGCCGGGCGTCGCCATGTCGACCACGAAGAACGTGATGCCCCGGTGCTTGCGCGCGTCGGGGTCGGTGCGCGCGAGCAGGATCCCGAGGTCGCTGTAGTGGGCGCCGGACGTCCACACCTTCTGGCCGTTGACCACCCACTCGTCGCCGTCGCGCACGGCGCGGGCCGCCAGGCCCGCGAGGTCGGAGCCCGCGCCCGGCTCGCTGAACAGTTGGCACCAGATCCGCTCTCCGCGCAGCAGCGGGTCGAGCCACCGCTCCTTCTGGGCCTCCGTGCCGTGCGCGATGATCGTGGGTCCGGCCATGCCGATGCCAACCGAGAACACGCCCGCCGACACGTCGAACGCGGCCTGCTCCTGGTTGAAGATCATCGCCTCCACCGACGACGCGCCGCGTCCGCCGTACTCCTTCGGCCACGTGATGCCGGCCCAGCCCCCCTCGTAGAGGGTGCCCTGCCAGCGCTTGCACCGCCGCACGTGCGCCGCCTCCGCGTCGTCGTCGACGACCGCGGTGTGGTAGTGCCGGGAGAAGTCGGCATCGCCGGACTTCGGGCGTGCGTGCGCGACCAGCCAGGCACGGACCTCGGCGCGGAACGCCGCCTCTTCCGCGGTGTCGTCGAAGTCCATTCGGACGCGCCCCCTACCGGGCGCCGATCACCTTGACCGGCTCGGTCTTGGCCAGCAGGTCGCGCACGACCGGACCGATGTCAGCGGGCTCCCAGCGGTCGCCCCGGTCGACTCCGTGCCCGTGCCGCCAGTTGTCGGTGACCGAAATGCGTCCACCGCCGACCTCGAAGACCTGGCCGGTGACGTCACCGGACTCCGCGCTCCCGAGCCAGACCACGAGCGGGGCGATGTTCTCGGGCGCCATCGCGTCGAAGCCCTGCCCGGGCTTCGCCATCATGTCGGCGAAGAGCCCCTCGGTCATGCGTGTGCGCGCCGCGGGAGCGATCGCGTTGACGGTCGCGCCGTAGCGGCCGAGCTCGGCACCCGCCACGCGTGCGAGGGTGGCGATGCCGGATTTCGCCGCCGAGTAGTTGGCCTGGCCCACGTTTCCGTAGAGCCCCGCGCCCGAGCTGGTCAACACGACGCGGGCCTCCACCCGTTCGCCCGCCTTCGTCTGCTCGCGCCAGTATGCCGCGGCGTGGCGCGTCGGGCAGAAGTGACCCTTCAGGTGGACGCGCATCACCGCGTCCCAGTCGTCCTCGCTCATGTTCACGAGCATGCGGTCGCGCAGGATGCCGGCGTTGTTGACCAGCGTGTCGAGGCGGCCGAACGCGTCGATGGCCGATCTCACCAGGCGCTCGGCCCCGTCCCAGTCGGCGACGTCGTCGCCGTTGGCCATGGCCTCGCCCCCCATGCCCCGGATCTCGTCGACGACGTCGCCCGCGGGACCGGTGGAGCCACCCCGTCCGTCGAGCTCGGCGCCGAGGTCGTTGACGACGACCTTCGCCCCCTGACGGGCGAACTCCAAGGCGTGGGCGCGGCCGATGCCGCGGCCCGCGCCCGTCACGATCACCACCCGTCCGTCGCAGATCCCACTCATGCGGACGAGTAGAACACATTCCAGTTTTGCCCGCCAAAACCCCCGGGTCAGGCGTTCTGCAGGAGCAGGCGCGCCGCGTCCTCGAGGTCGTCACCCACCTGGCTGACGGGGTACCACCCGTTGACCCAGCCCAGCAGCGTCGAGAACCAGACGTGCGACAGGATGCGCACGACCGTGTCGCGGAGCTCGACCTCGACACCGTCCATCGCGCTCGACAGCACCTCGCCCATCACGACCGTGGTCTCCTGCTGGCAGTCCGAGACGGCCGGGTCGGGCGAGGAGATGGCGGTGATGAGGGCGGCGGCCAGTGGCGGCCGGCGCTCCATAGACCGGGTGGCACGCCGCACGACGTCGACCACCCGCTCGGCGGGTGTGTCGCCCGCCGGCGGGCGCTGGGCGAGCCTGCGCTGCACGTCCTTCGACCACTCGACCTGACACGCGGCCAGCAGGTGGTCCTTCGACGAGAAGTAGCGGTAGATGGTGCCGAGGGCCACGCTGGCCGTGCTGGCGACGTCACGCATCTGCACCGCGTCGTAGCCGCCCTCACCCGCGAGCTGGAACGCGGCCTCGATGACCCGGCTCCGCCGGGCCGCCTGGCTGCGGGTCAACGTCTCGGTGGTTGCGCTCACTGCCATCTCCGATCAGCGTTGGGGCTCGAGAGCAACCCGTGCCGGAGGCGCTCGACGACCTCGGGCCCCACGCCGAGGGCCTCCACGAACGCGAGGGTGGAGCCGTGCTTCCGCTCGATCGCAGCCAGCATCGACCGCATGACGCGCGCCGGCGCGCCGCGCGCGTCGGGCGGCAGCGACTTCCAGAGATCCTCGTAGAGCGGCAGCTCGCGACTGGCTCGGTCGAGGATGGCCCGCGCGACCGAATCGGTGAGCGCGTAGTCGGCCACGATGTCGTCGTCGTCGACCCCCAGCACCGCGAGCAGGATCGCGGCCAGCACACCCGTGCGGTCCTTCCCGGCGGCGCAGAAGAACACCGCCGGGTACACGTCGGGCTCGGCCAGGAGCCGCAGCACGGTGGCCACCTGCTCACCTGCGAGCCCGAGCATCGCCGCGTAGCCCTCGCCCATGTCGGTGACGCGTGTTGTGACGCGCGTGGTGGCGCGCGGCCGCGCGTCCCGGTCGGCGAAGAGCTCGTCGACCATCGGGACGTGCAGCGAACGCGTGGCCCCCGACGACTCGGCCGGCACCGGGCCACCCCGCTCGCGTTCGGTGCGTGTGCGCAGGTCGACGACGGTCACCACACCCAGCTCGTCGAGCAGCCGGGCCACGTCGGACGCGCTCATGCGATGGAGTGAGTCGCTGCGGAACAGCCGGCGCCACCGCACGACGCGACCGTCGCGTGTCGCGTACCCGCCGAGGTCGCGGAAGTTCAGACAGCCCTCGAACGTGATCGTTCGCTCCACCGCGCCGGCCGTCTCCATGGGTGCTCACTATCGCGCTCGGCGAGAACACGTTCCAGTTCTCCTCTACGATCCCGCGGTGCCCGGGCCACTGGAAGGCGTGCGCGTCGTCGAGCTGGGGGTGTGGGTGGCGGGGCCCGGAGCCGGGGGCATCCTCGCCGACTGGGGCGCAGACGTGATCAAGATCGAGCCGCGCACCGGTGACCCGGCCCGGCAGTTCGCCGGGATGCTCGGCGGTGACCTTCCGTTCAACCCGCCGTTCGAGCTCGACAACCGGGGCAAGCGCGGCATCGTCGTCGACCTCGCGGTGCCCGCGGGTCACGCGATCGCAATGCGGCTCATCGACGACGCCGACGTGTTCGTCACCAACGTTCGGCTCGCGGCGCTCGCGCGCCTCGGCCTCGACCCCGAGCCGCTCACGGCGCGCAACCCGGAGCTCGTGTACGCCGCGATCACCGGCTATGGCCTGACCGGCCCGGAGCGCGAACGCGCCGCGTACGACATCGGCGCGTTCTGGGCCCGGGCGGGCATCGCCCACATGCTCACGGCGCCCGGAGGCGTGCCACCGTTCCAGCGCGGCGGTATGGGCGACCACACGGTGGCGATGACCGCGGCGGGTGCCGTCTGCGCCGCCCTCGTCTCACGCGATCGCACGGGTCGCGGGCAGGTCGTGTCAACCTCGTTGTTGCGGCAGGGCGCGTACACCGTCGGCTTCGACCTCAACACCGCGCTGCGCTTCGGGGTGCCGATCGCCACCGCGACTCGCACGACGATCAAGAATCCGGTCGTCAGCTGCTACCAGGACTGCGACGGGCGTTGGTTCTGGCTGCTCGGGCTGGAGGGCGACCGCCACTGGCCCGACCTGGCCCGGGCGGTGGAGCGGCCCGAGTGGCTCGACGACCCGCGGTTCGCGACCGGCTCGGCTCGCCGGCGCAACTGCACCGAGCTCATCGGGCTGCTCGACGAGATCTTCGCCACACGGACGCGCGACGCGTGGGGCGAGGCGTTCGATCGTGAGGACATGTGGTGGGCGCCGGTCCACACGGTCGACGAGGTGCTGGCCGACGAGCAGATGGCTGCCGCCGGCGCCTTCGTCGAGGTCCCCGACGAGGGCGGCACGGCAACGATGATCTCGTCACCCGCGGACTTCGCGGGCACTCCGTGGCAGGTGCGGTCGATGCCGCCGCAACTCGGCGAGCACACCGACGAGGTGCTACGCGAGCTCGGCTACGACGACGACGCCATCGCCGCGCTGCGGGCGGAGGGTGCCGTCCACTGACCCGCGAGTGCGTGCGCCCGGTCAGACCAGCTCGGCCGCGAGCATGGCGCCGATCTTCAGCAGCTGCGGTGTGGTGCCGCCCAGCGTCAGCTCGATCTGCTTCGCCAGCAGGAAGTAGCGGTGCAGCGGATAGTCCTTGTCGACCCCGATGCCACCGTGCAGGTGCACGGCTGCGTGCACGACGCGCTGTCCCCCTTCGGCCGCCCAGAACTTGGCGATGGCCACCTCGTGGGCGGCAGGAAGGCCGGCCGAGATGCGCCACGCCGCCTGCCACGCGGTCAGGCGGATCGCCTCGGTGTCGATGTAGGCGTCGGCGGCGCGCTGGCCCACGGCCTGGAAGGTAGCGATGGGCCGGTCGAACTGCTCGCGCGTCTTCGTGTACTCCGCGGTCATCCGCAGCGCCTCTTCGCAGACCCCGATGGCGAGCGCGCACAGGCCCACGGTCGCGCGCTCGACGATCCATTCGACGATGGCTGCGCCGTCACCGGCCCCGCCGATCAGCTCCCCGGGGGCGCCCGAAAGCTCGAGGCGCGCCTCCGGCCGGCCGCTCGTCGTGTCCTGGCGCTGGCGCGTCACGCCACCGGCGTCGGGGTCGACGAGGAACACGCCGACCGTGTCCTCACCTGTGCGCGCGGGCACGAGGATGCGATCGGCCGACAGCCCGGCGGGAACGCAGATCTTGACGCCGTCGAGGCGCCAGCCGTCGCCGTCGGGCCGGGCCACGGTCGTCGGTCGTGCGGGGTCGGCGCCGAACTCCACGAGCGCGGCGGTCAAGATCAGGTCGCCCGCGACGACACCCGGCAGATACCGCGATCGCTGCTCGGCGGAGCCGAACTCGGCGAGCGGGAGCGCGCCCATCACGATCGCGGGCAGGACGGGGAGCGGCGCGGCCGTACGCCCCACCTGCTCGAGGAGCAGGCAGACCTCGATGAAGCCGAGGCCGCTGCCGCCGACGTCTTCGGGCAGGGCGATCCCGAGCAGGTTGGCCTTGGCCAGCTCGGCCCACGTGGCGCGGTCCACGAGCTCGGTGCCCCCCTCGAACTCCTTGAGCCGCTCGTGGGTGACCCGCTCGCCGAGGATCTGTCGGGCGAGGTCACGCACCGCTTCCTGCTCTTCGCTGAACGAGAAGTCCATGGGTCGCTCCTTCGTGCCCTACCGCGATGCCATCGGCATGCCGAGACCGAAGACGGAGATGAGGTCGCGCTGGATCTCGTTCGTGCCGCCGCCGTAGGTGAGGATGATGAGGCTGCGGTACATGCGCTCCATGCGCGACTTCATCGTCGCCTCGGGGGAACCCGCCTTCAGATAGGCCAGCGGGCCGACGACCTCCATCAGCAGCCGGAAGGCCTCGAGGTAGAACTCGGTGCCGAACACCTTGATCGACGATGCGTCGGCCACGTCGAGTCGCTTCTGGGTCGCGGCCCACGCGACCTTCCAGTTGATGAGCTTCAGGAACTCGAGGCGGGCGTCGACCCGGGCCAGGTTGAGCTGCACCCACTCCTGGTCGATCACCCGTCGTCCGTCGGGGAGCTTGGTGGTGCGCGCCCACTCGTGCACCTCGGCGAACGTGCGCTCGATGATCCCCGGGGAGCAGAGCGTGACCCGCTCGTGGTTGAGCTGGTTCGTGATGAGCGACCAGCCGTTGTTCTCCTCCCCCACCAGGTTGCCCACCGGCACGCGCACGTCCTCGTAGAACGTGTAGTTGATGTTGTGCTCGCTCAGCAGGTGCATCGGTACGACCTTCACCCCGGGCGTCGACATCGGCACGATGAACATCGAGATGCCCTTGTGCTTCTTCACCTCGGGGTCGGTGCGGGTCGCTAGCCACACGTAGTCGGCGTCGCCGGCCAGGCTGGTGAAGATCTTCTGACCGTTGATGACGTACTCGTCGCCGTCGCGCACCGCTCGCGTCTTGAGCGCGGCGAGGTCGGTGCCCGCCCCCGGCTCCGTGTAGCCGATGCAGAAGTGGATCTCGCCCTTGAGGATCTTGGGCAGGAAGAACTGCTTCTGCTCCTCGGTGCCGAAGTTCATGATGGTGGGGCCGACCGTGTTGATCGTGAGCATTGGCACCGGCGCGCCGGCGCGCATCGACTCGTCGAAGAAGACGAACTGCTCGATGGCCGACCGCCCCTGCCCGCCCCACTCCTTCGGCCAGCCGATGCCGAGCCAGCCGTCCTCACCCATCCGACGGACGATCCGGCGCATGGCCTCACCGACGCCGTTCGCGTGGGCGAGCTCCTCCTCGACCTCGGGCGTCAGCAGCTCGGCGTAGTACGCGCGCAGCTCCTGACGAAGCGCTTCCTGGTCTTCGGTGTAGCCGATGTCCATGTGGAACACGTTATAGTCCGCCTCGGCCCGGCTGCCACACGTCGCGAAGCGCCGAGATGACGACGAGCACCGACTCTCAGCGAGTACAGAGATGACCGACCTGCTCGAGGGCAAGGTCGCGTTGGTGACGGGCGGGGGCGGTGGCATCGGGCGTGGCATCTCCGAGACGTTCGCGGCCAGCGGGGCCAAGGTCGCGGTCGCCGACGTCGACGAGCCGCGCGCCCGGGCGACGGTTGCCCACATCGCCGAGCGCGGTGGCCGCGCGGAGGCGCACGTCGTCGACGTCACCGAGCCGGAGCAGGTCGCGGAGCTCGCGTCCACCCTCGGGGCCGTCGACGTGCTCGTCAACAACGTCGGTCACTACCTGTACCGGGCCGTCGACTTCGTCGAGACCTCGCAGGCCGAGTGGGACGCGCTGTACCGCGTCAACCTCGAGCACGTGTTCCTCTGCTGCCGGGCGTTCGTTCCCGGCATGATCGAGCGGGCCCGGGGTGGGAGCGTCATCAACCTCTCGACCGTCGAGGCGTTTCGGGGCAAGCCTCAGTCCGCGGTGTACGCCGCGTTCAAGGGCGGGGTCACGCAGTTCACCAAGAGCCTCGCGCTGGAGCTCGGCACCCACGGCATCCGCGTCAACGCGATCGCACCCGACCTCACCGAGTCGCTCCAGGTGCCCTACGACCGCTGGGTTCCCGAGGCCCAACAGCACCTCATCCCCACGTGGGTGCCGCTCGGGCGGTTCGGGAGACCCGACGACATCGCCGGCGTCGCCCTCTTCCTCGCGTCGGAGCTGTCGGCGTTCGTCACCGGCACGACCGTGCACGCCGACGGCGGGAGCTACGCCGCCGGCGGCTGGTTCCGCACCGAGCGCGGCGGTTGGACCAACCGTCCCCTCGCGCCGTAGCCGCCCCCCCTTCCCGGGTTGGTCGTCACCTCAGGCCGAGCATGTCGGCCACACCCAGGCGCGCGCCCGCGGTGAAGCCGCCGTCGACGACCAGCGCATGGCCGGTGACGAACGAGGCGTCGTCGGACGCGAGGAACAACGCGGCCGACGCGATCTCCTCCGGGTTCCCGAAGCGGCCCAGCACGTGGGCGTCCCGGTAGCGGTCGCGCACCTGCGCCATCACGTCGAGGTCCATGACCGAGCGCAGCATCGGTGTGTCGATGAAGCCGGGGCAGATGCAGTTCACCCGGATGCCCATGCGGCCGTAGTCGATGGCCATGTTCTTGGTGAGCAGCACGACACCGCCCTTCGACGCGTTGTACGCGCTGCCTCCCTCGGTGCCCTCGATGCCCTCGATGCTCGCGATGTTCACGATGTTGCCCGCCCGCTGCTCGACCATGGCCACGAGCGCGCGCTTGCACACGAGGTACGTGCCCTTGAGGTTGACGTCGAGCACGCGGTCCCACTCGTCGGCGCCCAGCTGGTGCACCGGACCTCCGCCGGCCACACCAGCGGCGTTGACGACGACGTCGAGGCGGCCGTGTGCGGCCAACACATCGGCGACCGCGCCCGCCACCGCATCCTCGTCGCGCACATCGATTGCGACCGCGCCATCAACTGCGGTGCCGTGTACGTCGAGGCCGACCACGACGGCGCCTTCGGCGCGGAACCGGCGCGCGCACGCCTCGCCGATTCCGGATGCCGCGCCGGTGACGAGCGCGACCATCCCGTCCAACCGACCCATGCCGTATGCTCGCTGAAACGTGTTCTAGAGGTCAAGGACGGCCCATGAGATTCGCCCTCTTCTACGAGATCCCGGTGGCGCGCCCGTGGAACGCCGAGAGCGAGTACCTCGCGTACCAGCACACGCTCGAGCAGGCGATCCTCGGCGACCGCATGGGGTTCCACAGCATCTGTACGGTCGAGCACCACTTCCTCGAGGAGTACTCGCACTGCTCCAACCCCGAGGTGCTGTACGGCGCCATCGCGGCGCGCACCAAGAACATCCGGCTCGGCTATGGGGTGCGTCTGTTGCCGAAGCCGTACAACCATCCCATCCGGAGCGCGGAGTCGGCGGCCGTCCTCGACCTGCTCAGCGACGGGCGCGTCGAGTTCGGCACCGGGCGCTCATCGACGCGTGCCGAGCTCGAGGGGTTCGACGTCGATCCCAACGAGACGCGTGAGATGTGGAGCGAGGCGCTCGAGCACATCGTGGGCGCGTGGACGAACGAGGTGTACCAGGCGGACGGAAAGCACTGGCGCATGGGAGCGCCGCGTCGGGTGCAGCCCAAGCCCCGCCAGAAGCCACATCCGCCGCTTTGGGGCGCGACGAGCAGTCCCGACGGACATCGCGAGATCGGCCGCCACGGGATCGGCCTGTGCTCGTTCACCGTCGGCGTGCCGCCCGAAGAGCTCACCGAGCGCATCGGCCTCTACCGGCAGGGGCTCGCGGAGTGCAAGGAGCCGGCCGGCAAGTTCGTGAACGACCAGGCGGCGACGTTCACCATGGTGCTGTGCGCGCCCACCAAGGAAGAGGCCTACGAGGTGGCGGCCGAGTCGTTCGTCTGGTACGTGCGGACCGGCGTGCGCCTCATCGCGTCGGTCGCCGACCTGCTCGAGGGCAAGGACCTCGGCACCTACCAGTACACGGCGCAGATGCACGAGACCGATCGCACCGGCCTCCTCGACCACCTCACGTTCGACTACCTCCACACCACGGGCTCGTCGGTCGTCGGCGACCCCGACGAGTGCATAGAGACGGCGAAGCGCTACGAGGCGGCCGGCTGCGACCTGCTGCTCTGCCTCGTCAACCCGTACAAGATCCCCCACGACAAGGTCATGCAGACGATCGAGCTCCTCGGAAAGCACGTCCTGCCCGAGTTCGCCTGATCGCCCTCTGGGGTTCTCAACCCCGCGCAGTGGTGCCGATGACGCACACCGCCCGAGGTGACGCGCTCGATTCGACGTCGCCCGCATCACCACCCGAGCCTTTCGATGCTGGCGATGGCGGCGTCGCAGATCCGTGCCTGTCGCTCCGCGATCGTGCCCGTGTCGTCGTCAGCTGGTCGCTTCGGTGACGGCGGCGGCCGCGCGTCCACGTCGGTGCCGTCGGGCTTGAGCCAGCGCCGGTGCCCGGGCCCGCCCTCCAATCGATAGCCCTCGTGCGTCTTCTGGGCGTGGTGGAACCGGCACAGCCGGGCCAGCGCGTCGAGCCTGGAGACGCGCGTCGCGCTCCAGGGCTCGACGTGGTCGATCTCGAGCCCGACGCGCACGTGACAGCTCGGCACCACACACTCGGGGTCGCGCACCTCGAGGGCGCTGCGCTGGTGCGCGGTGGGCCGCCGCCCCAAGTGCGCCACCGTGGAGACATCCACCCCGTCGCTCACGACGGCGGTCACGAACGCGTCGTCCAGCATCGAGCGCACCACGCTCACCGGCACCCGCCCGCCGCCGGCGACCTCGCAGCGCTCACCCGCTTCTGCCTTTCCTCGCACCAGTGCGGCGTGGTCGATCACGACGTGCACGGTGT
>VAWU01000018.1:100583-104597 GCA_005888325.1 Actinomycetota bacterium | reverse complement strand
TGGTCAAGCGCGACGTAGACATGCACACCGCGGCCGCTGGAGACGAGGAACGAGTCGCCCCGGACCAAACGCGCGATGAGCTTCGCCTGGCGGTCGCCCAGCTCTCCGTCGATGTCCGCCCACGCGAACCGGCCGGGCAGCGCGTGCTCCTGGCGTCTGCGCGGTTCCGACATCAGAAGTGGGCACACATAGGAATCTCCGCCGTGCGTCGCAATGCCCAGCGCGTCCGTCAGCAGGCGGCTGCGCTCTCCAGGCCAACGGTACTGCTTCTCCTCCCACCTGCGATGCGAGAACTTGCCGTGGTCGTCGTAGTAGGGCTCGCGGCCGAACGCGCAGGCTGCGAAACCTTCTGACTGCTCAGACCAAAGTTGGTCGACGAACCGCTCGCCCTGTTCGGGCCGGAGCAGCGGTTCGTCGGTGAGCAATGTCGACAACGTCATAAGCCCGGAAGCTCAGGTCGTCCCGAAATTCGCCGAGGGACCGGCTGCAAAAGCTCCTGTCGCCCGGCGTAGGGCGAGGAGGTCGGTCGCGTCGGGCACACGAACACATCCCGGTCGCCCGAGTAGTAGATCTCGTAGAGGTTCTCCATCGAGTTCGCTACACGCTCAGGATGCCCGGGCCGCTCAAGGTCGGGGACGAGGGCCTCGACCGTGGCCATGCCAGTCGGTTCACTGAAATCGACCTCGGCATGACGGCCCAGGCCACGATGCGTTCGCGCTTGAACCACGCGTCGCCTTCGTCCGGGTCATCAATGCGGGTTACGAGCCACCAATCAACGGCCGGCACGACCGACGAGATTCGATCGGGAGCGGGTCGTGGCAACTCTTGCGCAGGCGCAGCGAGTCGCTGGTCTGCCGCGCTCACGCCGCGTCGGTGTCGATGCCGAGGAGAGCGAGCAGCTTCGCCGTGGGCACGACCAACCGACGCCCCAACCGGATCGTCGGAATTTCACCGCGCGCCGCCGCCTCGTAGGCCGAGCTTCGGCTGATCTTCAGGATCTTGCCGGCGCGGGGGATCGGGATCGTGGGCTCCTGCACCGGATCGGGCAACATCAGGGCTTCCTCCTTCGGACCATCCGTGATATACGTTGGTCACGGACAATCTATGACGCACGAGGACTAGGTGTGAAGGAGAGATTTCGTATTACTGACTGGCGGCCCGGCGCTCCACTGCCGATGGCAACGCGCTTCCCGATCAAGCTCGTCAGCGACGAACTCGTGGAGGAGGACCGCAGCTGGGGCTCCGGCAAGGGTCACGATGAAGACGTCGTCGAGATCCCTGACGAGCTCTATCTCCGAGAGGTCCGTGATCTCGACCTCGGGAATGCTGACGACGTAGCCAGCTTCGCGAACACTTACGGCCTACCGGCTCATCCCGGCGAACTCGTCGCCTCGCTCCCCAGGCCTCGGATCTCCTACCCCTTCCTTGCGCATGAGGCTGAGGATCGGGCGATAGCGCGGCGAGCGTTTATTCGGGTTTCCCACGCCTATCCCCAATTCACTGACCCGAAGCAGTGGAGGGACCGTAACGCCTACCACGTTGACGAGTTGCGTCTGCACCTACGCGTCATTCGCGCGCTCGCCGGTTTCTGGGTGGCTCACCAAGCCGACGCCTCACCGCAGAAACTGCTCGCCGCATGGCGCGACGAGGCTTTCGATGTTGCGACGGTCGCTCAGGCACGAGAGAACTTTGAGCTATTCCTCAATCCCGGCCTGCGGCCGTTCACCCCTCGAGTCGCCGTCGGAGCGCACTTCATCTACCGGTACCCGCTCCAGGCGGTGCTGTGCCTTCAGCTCTTCAACCACATCGCGGAGGATGCGACGTTCCGGGAGTGCGAAAACGAGACCTGTCATCGCCTATTCGTCCGACAACGAGGCCGCGCTGCCCACGGACAGCATCGCCGGTCAGGAGTGAAGTTCTGCTCGAGCAGCTGCGCCCAAGCCCAGACGCAACGCGAATGGCGTCGGCGAGACGCCAACAAGAAGGGAGCACGCCGGTGAGAGGCCATATCGCCAAACGGGGAAAGACTTGGACGTACTGGATCGAGCTCGCGCCCGGCCCCGACGGTCGGCGGCGTCAGAAGACAAAGGGCGGCCACCGAACGAAGAAGCTGGCCGAAGACGCTGCGAACGAGCTCATCGCGGCCCTGCAGAACGGGACGTACATCGAGCCAACGCGAGTTACCGTCGGGCAGTTTCTGCTCGAGCAGTGGGAACCAGCGATCCGCGCCACCATCCGGCCCTCGACGTTCGCCAGCTACGACATGCACGTACGGAAGTACCTCGTGCCGCGCCTCGGCGGTATCCAACTTCAGAAGCTCACGTCACCAGCCATCAACGCCCTCTACGGTGAGCTGTTGCACCCAGCCGACGGCGGCCGCGGTCTGAGCGCTTCAACCGTCCGGCGCATTCACGCGACCCTGCACAAGGCCCTCCGCGACGCGCTGCGCTGGCAACTCGTTGTCCGCAACGTCGCAAGCGCGGCTGACCCGCCCCGCGCTTCCCGGCCGGAGATGCACGTGTGGACCGCTCCTCAACTCCGAGCCTTCCTAAACGGCGTTAGCGACTCGCCACACGCCGCGCTGTGGACGTTCTATGCGCTCACTGGAGCCCGCCGCGGCGAGGGCCTCGGGCTCCGCTGGGCCGACGTCGACCTCGACGGCCGACGCGCTGCCATCCGTCAGACCGTCATCCCCCTGCGGACGGGTACCGCATTCTCCGAGCCGAAGACGGACAAGGGCCGGCGCTCGATCGCACTCGACGACGACACGGTCGCCGTCCTTCGGCGCCATCGCCGGGCGCAGCTCGAGGACCGGCTTGCAGTCGGTGTCGGTTACAACGACATCGATCTCGTGTTCGCTCGGCCGGACGGAGCGCCCCTGAACCCCGAGTGGATCTCCCGCACGTTCACTCGCCTCGCTCGACGGCTCGGCCTGCCGCAGATCCGGCTCCATGATCTTCGCCACACCCACGCGACCCTGGCCCTGGTGGCCGGCGTCGCGACCCGCGTCGTCGGCGACCGTCTTGGCCACAGCGCGCTCGCGGTCACTGCCGACACCTACCAGCACGTGACGCTCGACCTCGAGGAGGACGCCGCCGAGCGCGTCGCCCGCCTGGTCTTCGGTGAACCTGACGACCCGTCGTTAGCAGTCCGTTAGCAAGACCGGGTCGAGCGCGATTGGCAACGCGACGCCGCGCGAGTATCGCAGCAGGTCAACACGGGTGGGCGAGGGGGGACTTGAACCCCCACATCCTTTCGGACACAGGAACCTGAATCCTGCGCGTCTGCCAATTCCGCCACTCGCCCGTGGGGGTCGCCACCTTACCGCTGTCGATCGAGTGGCCCGCTGGTGCCTGGGTAAGCTCCGCCCTCAATGGGTCTGCAGCAGTTCGAGCGACGGCTCGAGCGTCTGGTCGAGGGTGTCTTCGCCAAGGCCTTCCGCAGCGGTGTCCAGCCCGTCGAGATCGGGAGACGTCTACGGCGGGAGATGGACCAGCACCGCTCGATCGGCGTGCGCGGCACGATGGTGCCCAACCACTTCACCGTCGCCGTCAGCCCGACCGACCACGAGAACTTCCAGAGCTTCGCCGACAGCCTCACCCGCGACCTGGCCGACTACGCGCGTGAACACGCCCGCGAGGAGCACTACACGTTCGTGGGGCCGGTGCTCGTCGAGCTCACGGCCGACGCCGGCCTGGGCGCAGGCCAGTTCCGCGTGTCCGCGTCCATCGAGGAGACGACCGGAGGCGGGGCCGTCGGCTCGCTGGTGCTGGCGGACGGACAGCGCATCGGGCTCGGCGACGAGCCGGTCTGCATCGGGCGGCTGCCCGAGTGCGAAGTGCCTCTCACCGACCCCAACGTGAGCCGCCGTCACGCCGAGGTGCGGCGCCAGGGTGCCGACTTCGTGGTCGTCGACCTCGGGTCGACCAACGGCACGCGGGTGAACGGCGCGGGCGTGCGCGAGCAGCGGCTGGCCGACGGCGACGAGATCTCGGTGGGCAACACCAGTCTCCG
>VAWU01000018.1:97174-100550 GCA_005888325.1 Actinomycetota bacterium | reverse complement strand
CCTTGCCCTTCTGTACCTCTTCCTGCTGCGCGTGGTCCGTGCGGTCTGGGCCGAGGTGGCCGGACCGCGCGCCGCCCGACCTGCGCCCGGGGCCGCCGCCACGACCACGCCCGCACGCGCCCGGCGCGACCGCGGTTCGGCGAAGGGTGCGACGCGCCTCAAGGTGGTCGAGCCCGTCGAGCAGAGTGGGCGGGCCTATGACCTGGCCGACGAGCTCACCGTGGGCCGCGCCGCGGGCTGCCAGATCACTCTCGACGACACCTACGCGAGCCAGCTCCACGCGCGGATCTTCCGCAAGGACGGCCAGCTGTTCGTCGAGGACCTCGGCTCGACCAACGGCACCTACCTCAACCGCAAGAAGGTCACCGCGCCCGTTGCCATACGCAAGGGCGACCGGTTGCAGGTCGGCAAGACGGTGATGGAGCTCAGCCGTTGAGGAAACCGCGCGCTTGATCACGTTGACGGCCGGAGCCGCCACCGACGTTGGCCTGGTGCGCGACGTCAACGAGGACCGCTACCTCGTCGCCGACGGGGTCTACGCGGTCTGCGACGGGCTCGGAGGTCACCAGGCGGGTGAGGTGGCGTCGGAGACCGCGGCCCACACGCTCGAGACCACGTTCGACGCGCCCACTGTCGACCGCCTCATCGAGGCCGTCGAGGCGGCCAACCGCGCCATCTGGGAGCTCGCGCAGGACCAGCCCGACAAACGGGGCATGGGCACCACGATCACCGCCGTGGCTGTCGTCGAGCAGGACGGCGAGGACCTGCTCGCGCTCGTGAACGTGGGCGATTCGCGCGGCTACCTGCTGCGCGACGGTGAGCTCACGCAGCTCACCGAGGACCACAGCCTCGTGGCCGAGATGGAGCGGGACGGACGGCTCACCCACGAGGAGGCCCGCGTCCATCCGCAACGAGCGGTGATCACGCGTGCCCTCGGCCTCGAGCCCGACGTCGAGATCGACCACCTCGAGCTGCTCCCCTACCGCGGCGACCGCCTGCTGCTGTGCAGCGACGGCCTCACCAACGAGGTCGCCGACGACCAGATCGGCTCCACCCTGCGCCGGCTGGCCGACGCGAACGAGGCGGCCAAGGACCTCGTCACGCAGGCCCGCGCCAACGGCGGGAACGACAACATCACCGCGGTCGTGATCGACATCACCGACGACGAGGGCCGGGCCGAGGCAGCCTCAGCCGCGCTGGCGGGCTCGGGTTCGGGAACGGGCGAGCACACCGCGGTGATCGACGCCGCGCCGCGCCGGAGGCGTGGACGCGCGCAACGAGCACGAGAGCGCCGTCCCGCCGAGCCGCGGCCTCGGCGCTTCACCTGGCGCGTCGCGGTCTTCCTGCTGCTCTTCATCGGTGTGCTCGCGAGCGCGGGTGCCGCGGTCAACTGGTATGCGCGCCATACGTTCTACGTGGGTCTCGAGGGAAACCAGGTGGTGATCTTCCGTGGCCGACCCGGTGGTCTCCTGTGGTTCGAGCCGACGCTCGAGAAGCGCACGCCGCTGACCACCGACGAGGTCGTCGAGGCGCGTCTTCCCGACCTCCGCAAAGGCAAGTCGCAGTCGTCGCTCGCTGACGCGGATCGCTACGTGAACAACCTCGAGCAGGAGGCGAAGGCCGCACAGGCGGCGCGCACGGCGAGCACCACCACCACGACCACGACGGTGGTGCCGGGCTCGCCATGATGCGGGTGGTGCGACGCAACACCGAGCTGGGGCTCATCCTGCTCGCCGCGGTCATCACGGGCGGCGCCTACGTGCTCGCCAGCCTGGGTCGCACCGCCACGCTCCCCGCGGACGTGGTGCCCTTTCTCGGTGTGGTGCTCGCACTGTTGGGGGTCGCCCACGTGGCCACCCGACGTCTGGCGCCGGCCGCGGACGGCATGTTGCTCCCACTCGCCGCGCTGCTGAACGGCATCGGCTACGTCTTCATCGCCCGCCTCGACCACGACCTCGCGGCCCTCCAGTCGTTGTGGACCGCCGTGGGCGTCTTCGCGTTCGTGCTCACCCTGTTGATCGTGCGCCGGGCGCGCGACCTCGAGCGCTACCGCTACACGCTGGCCCTGGTCGGCGTCGCGCTCCTCATGCTCCCGCTCGTGCCCGGCATCGGGCAGAACATCCACGGGAACCGCATCTGGGTGCGGGTGGGCGGCGCCAGCTTCCAACCCGGGGAGCTGGCCAAGATCGTCCTGGCCGTGTTCTTCGCGTCATACCTCGTCGACAAGCAGGCACTTCTCTCGCAGACCCGACGTTTCTTCGGGTTGATGCTGCCGCAGCTCAGCCTCAAGCACCTCGGGCCCATCCTCCTCGCATGGGCCGTGTCGCTCGTCGTCATGCTGGCCGAAAAGGACCTCGGGTCCTCACTTCTGTTCTTCGCCCTGTTCGTGGCCATGCTCTGGGTCGCGACCGCGCGCGCGGCATACCTCGGCCTGGGCGGGCTCCTGTTCGGGGCGGGCTCATTCCTCGCGTGGGAGACCTTCGGTCACGTGCAGGACCGGGTGCGGATCTGGATCAACCCGTGGCCGTACGACCAGGGCTTCCAGCTCGTGCAGGCCATGTTCGCCCTCGCCGCCGGTGGTCTGAGCGGCACCGGGATCTCACTCGGCAACCCGCAGCGGATCCCCGTGGTCACCACCGACTTCATCTTCGCCGCCATCGGCGAGGAGCTCGGCCTGTTCGGCACCACCGCGGTGCTTGCCGCCATCCTCCTCATGGTCGGTGCGGGACTGCGCATCGCGCTGCGCGCCGACTCGGGGTTCGAGAAGCTGCTGGCCGTCGGCCTGACGACCATCCTCGGGGTGCAGAGCTTCATCATCATCGGCGGCGTCATCCGGGTGGTGCCGCTCACGGGTGTGACGCTGCCGTTCGTCTCCTACGGCGGCTCCTCGCTCGTGGCCAACTACATCCTCCTCGCCCTGTTGCTGCGCATCAGCAACGACAGCGCCGAGCGACAGGCTGCAGTCGTCGTCGCCGACGAGACCCGCGTGCAGCAACGCGGATGAACAAGCAGATCCGCGGCCTGGGTGTGGTCCTCATCGCGTTGTTCCTCGTGCTGTTCGGGTTCCTCAACTACTGGCAGATCTTCGGCGCCGACGGCCTGAACAACCACCCGGCCAACACGCGTGCCGTCGTCCGCGACTTCACGCGGGCACGCGGCGCCATCCAAACAGCCGACGGTGTGGTGCTCGCCCGGTCGGTCGACTCCAACGACGACTTCAAGCTCCAGCGCGAGTACCCCGAGGGCGCGCTGTTCGGGCCCATCACCGGGTACTTCTCGTTCTCCTTCGGCACCGACGGCGTGGAGCGGACCTACAACGCCCTGCTCACCGGACGCGGCCAGAAGCTCGAGCTCCGCCGCTTGGGCGACATCCTCC
>VAWU01000018.1:72111-97107 GCA_005888325.1 Actinomycetota bacterium | reverse complement strand
AGGCGCTCGGCAATCGCCACGGCGCCGTCGTGGCGCTCGACCCGCGTGACGGTGCCGTCTTGGCGATGGTGAACTTCCCGTCCTACGACCCCACGCCGCTCGCCGGTCACAACCAGGACACCGTGCGCGCCACGTGGGACCTGCTGAACGCGGCGGCGGACAAGCCCCTGCTCCCCCGCAGCTTCCGGGAGCGCTACTTCCCCGGCTCGACCTTCAAAGTCGTCACCGCCTCGACCGCGTTGAGCAACGGGCGCACACCGACCAACCCCGTGTTCCCGCAGCTCACCTCGCTCCTCCTCCCCAACACGCGCAACCAGCGCCTCGCCAACTTCGGCGGGGGGCGCTGCGGTGGCAACATCGCACAGGGACTGCGGGTGTCGTGCAACACGGTGTTCGCGCAGCTCGGGCTCGATCTCGGCGGGCCGATCCTGGCCGGCGGCGCGAATGCGTTCGGCTTCAACCGACGGCCGCCGATCGACCTTCCCGCACCCGCGACGTCGTTCTTCCCCGACGGGGCTGCGTTGGACAAGGACAAGCCGGCACTGGCGAAGTCCGCCATCGGCCAACAGGACGTGTCCGCCTCGCCGCTCGAGATGGCGCTCGTCGCGGCCGCCATCGCGAACAACGGCACCGCGATGACACCCCACGTCTTCTCGGAAGCCCGCGACAGCGAGGGCCAGGGTCGTCCAGCGCTACCGTCCCAAGCCGTGGGTGACCGCCATCTCGCCCGAGGTGGCGGCCCAGATGCGCGACATGATGATCGACGTCGTGGCGCACGGCACCGGATTTCGCGGTGCGATCCCAGGCGTTCAGGTGGCCGGCAAGACGGGTACCGCGCAGACCGGTCGCGACACATCCCACGCCTGGTTCATCACCTTCGCGCCGGCGGACGCCCCGACCGTTGCTGTCGCAGTGATCCTGGAGAACCAGTCGAACGTGAACGAGGTGACCGGCGGCATCGACGCCGCCCCCGTAGCCAAGGCCGTCGTCCAGGCCGCGCTGGCCCAACCGCGGCCGGCGGCACCGTAGGCTTTCGCCCGTGAGCACGCAGGTCTACAGCGGACGCTACGAGATCGTCGAGCACCTGGCGCGCGGCGGGATGGCCGAGGTCTACGTCGCCCACGACCAGCTCCTCGATCGCAGAGTCGCGCTCAAGGTGCTCTTCCCCGAGTTCGCCGCCGACCGCTCGTTCGTCGAGCGGTTCCGCCGGGAGGCCCGCTCCGCCGCGGCGCTCAACCATCCCAACATCGTGTCGGTCTACGACACCGGCGAGGAGAACGGCACCTACTACATCGTGATGGAGTACGTCGAGGGTCGCACGCTGCGCGACATCATCCGCAGCGAGGGCCCGCTCCTGCCACAGCGCGCGGCCGACATCGGGGCCGACATCGCCGGCGCGCTCGCCTTCGCCCACCGCCACGGCGTGGTGCACCGCGACGTGAAGCCGGGCAACGTGTTGATCGACCGCGCAGGGCGGGTCAAGGTCACCGACTTCGGCATCGCGCGCGCCGGTGGCGACATGCAGGAGAACCTCACCCAGACCGGCGCGGTCATGGGCACCGCCACCTACTTCTCACCCGAGCAGGCCCAGGGCGGTGCCATCGACCCGCGCAGCGACGTCTACTCGCTGGGCGTGGTGCTCTACGAGATGGCGACCGGCCGGCCGCCGTTCTCCGGCGACTCGCCGGTCGCCATCGCGTACCAGCACGTGCGCGAGACGCCCCCACCGCCCTCGAGCGTCAACGCCGACGTGCCCCCCGACCTCGAAGCCTGTGTCCTCAAGTGCATGGCGAAGAACCCGGCCAACCGCTACGCCACGGCCGACGACCTGCGCGCCGATCTGATCCGCTTCGGACAGGGTCAGCGGGTGCAGGCCGAGCCCGTGCTGGCACCACCGCTCGACGCCACCGTCATGACACCCGCATTGGACGCGACGCGCGTCGTGTCGCAGACCCGGGTGGGCACCGTGCTTCCGGAGGAGGCGCCCGCGCGCAGCGGCATGGGCCGCTATGTCGCGTTGCTGCTCGGGCTCCTCGCCGTGCTCGGCGTGCTGCTGTGGCTGCTGGCCAGCCAGCTGGGGCTGTTCGACAAGGCGGCGACGCGCGTGGCCGTCCCCACTGTCGTCAACCTCACGGAGGACCAGGCCCGCACCCGGCTCGAGGCCAAGGGCTTCAAGGTGAAGGTGGAACACAAGGCGAACGACACGGTCGAGTCCGGCAAGGTGTTCGACCAGACGCCCGACGCCGACGTGAAGGCCGACAAGGGCTCCGAGGTGACGATCGTCGTCAGCTCGGGGGCGGCGCCGCTGACCGTGCCCAACGTCGTGGGTCAGGACGAGGCCGCGGCCGTCGCCGCGCTCGGACGTGCAGGCTTTACCAACGTGACGGTCACCCGCCGCGCCGACAACGACGTTCAGGCCGGCCGCGTGCTCGAGCAGACTCCGAAGGCCAACGACCAGGCAGCCAAGGACGCGCCGGTGACCATCGTCGTCTCCTCCGGTCGTGAGAGGAAGACGGTGCCCGACGTCCGCGGCCGAGACCTGGCCGACGCGGCCAACCTCCTCGGTCAGCAGGGCTTCCAGACGACGACGCGGAACCAGGCGTCCGACACCGTCGGCGAGGGCAAGGTCATCACCACCGATCCCGCCCCGGGCCAGCAGGCGGACGCCAGATCGACCGTCACCATCTTCGTTTCCACCGGGCCCGACACGGCCACCGTGCCCGACGTGACGGGGGAGAGCCAGGCGCAGGCGACCGCCGACCTGCAGAACGCCGGCTTCGGTGTCGACGTGAAGCAGGAGCCGGCCCAGAGGGACAAGGACATCGGCAAGGTGATCAGCCAGAACCCCGCGCCCAACGCCAAGGTGACGAAGGGGTCGACGGTCACGATCACCGTCGGCGCGCAGCCGTAGCGTCGCTCAGGCGAGGGCGAGGAAGTTGGCCAGCAGCTGATGGCCGGCCTGGGTGAGGATCGACTCGGGGTGGAACTGCACGCCCTCGACGGGTAGCTCGCGGTGGCGCAGCGCCATCACGACGCCGTCGTCGGTGCGAGCGGTGACCTCGAGGACGGACGGTACCGACTCGGGGGCGACGACGAGCGAGTGGTAGCGCGTCGCCTCGAAGGGCTCGGGCAGGCCGGCGAGCAGGCCCTTGCCGTCGTGGTGCACCAACGATGTCTTGCCGTGCATGACGGAGGGCGCCCTCACCACCGTCCCGCCGAAGACCTGACCGATGCACTGGTGGCCGAGGCACACCCCGAGGATCGGTTTCACCCCCGCCAGTCGCTCGATCACGGCGTTGCTCACGCCCGCGTCGTCGGGCCGCCCGGGACCGGGTGAGATGAGCACCGCGTCGGGGTCGAGGTCGACGATCTCGTCGACCGTGAGCTCGTCGTGGCGGTGGACGACCGGCTCCGCCCCGAGCTCGCCCAGGTACTGCACCAGGTTGAACACGAACGAGTCGTAGTTGTCGATGACGAGCACGGTCGCGCCCACGCCCGCACGGTAGCCGCAGCCCCTTGCGCCGGAGGGACTCGTTTATCCTTCGGGCATGGCGAAGCGGGTCAAGCCGAACAAGCCGGGCACCCACGGTGGCAGGGTCACTCCAAAGGCGTCGTCGCGGTACACGCCGCCGATCCCCAGGGAGCAGAAGGTCAGCCCCAGGATCGTCCCGATCCTGATGTTCACCTTCCTCGGGCTCGGGATGTTCACGATCCTCTCGAACTACGTGGGCCTGCTCCCGGGTGGGGCGAAGAACGGCTACCTCATCATCGGCCTCGTCCTGATCACCGCCGGCTTCGTCACCGCCACCCAGTACCACTGACCCGGGGTGGGAGGCGCCGAGGCGTCGCCCGGGGTCACGGAGCGTGGACGGCGAGTTACAACCGTGTGACTCTCCCCAGGGTTGTCCACAGGTGTGGACAAGTCACTCGAAGGGCGGCGCCACCAGGTCCATGTCCTCCAGGCAGTGCCGCGGGGGGTCGGGCAGCTCCTCGTTGGCCTGGGTCATCCGCACCTCGGTGCCGCAGATCGAGCAGCGGTAGCGCAGGTTCACCTTGCGCATCTCGCCCGGCGCGGGGGGCACGTTGGGTTGCGCCAGGGCGCGCAGGATCGACATCCCGACGCGCATGATGACCACGAAGGCGGCGACCGCGATGAAAAGCTTGAGGACGAACGGCATGGCGCCGGCCGGTGCCTACCCCAGGCGTTCGATGATGGTGGCGTTGGCCATGCCGCCGCCCTCGCACATCGTCTGCAACCCGTAGCGCCCGCCGGTGCGCT
This sequence comes from Actinomycetota bacterium, assembly GCA_005888325.1. NCBI lineage: Bacteria > Bacillati > Actinomycetota > Actinomycetota bacterium. The sequence continues at coordinate 92,828 of VAWU01000018.1, read as the reverse complement.
CGAGCTCGTTGAGCAGCGTGGCCATGAGCTTGGCGCCGGAGCAGCCGAGGGGGTGGCCGAGGGCGATCGCGCCGCCGTTCACGTTCACCTTCGCCATGTCGGGATGGTGCTCCTTCTCCCACGCCAACACGACGGACGCGAACGCCTCGTTGATCTCGATCAGGTCGATGTCGTCGAGCTTCATGCCCGCCCGCTCGAGCACCTTGGTGGTGGCCGGTATCGGGCCGGTGAGCATGGTGACGGGGTCGACGCCGGCCAAGGCGAACGCGTGGAAGCGCGCCCTCGGCGTGAGCCCGAGCTCGCGCGCCTTGGCCTCGCTCATGATGAGCAGCGCGGCCGCCCCGTCGGTGATCTGCGACGAGTTGCCCGCGGTGACCACGCCGTCGGGCTTGAACGCGGGCTTGAGCTTGGCCAGGGTCTCGAGGCTCGAGTCGGGACGAATGCCCTCGTCGGCGCGCAGCTCCTGCTTTTCGCCGTCGACCTCGACCGTGATCGGGATGATCTCGCGGTCGAAGCGGCCCTCCTGGGTGGCGCGGGCTGCCTTCTTGTGGCTCTCGACGCTGAACCCGTCGAGGGCTTCGCGGCTGAGGCTCCACTTCTCCGCGATCAACTCGGCCGAGATGCCCTGCGGCACGAGCCCGCCCACCGCCTGGTAGCGCTCCATCATCTTGGGCCCGAAGGGCAGGCCGGGACCGTTCGTGAGCGTGGCGCCCATCGGCACCCGCGTCATGCTCTCGACGCCGGCCGCGATGACGACGTCGTACGCACCGGCCATCACGCCCTGGGCCGCGAAGTGGGCCGACTGCTGCGACGACCCGCACTGCCGGTCGATCGACGTGCCGACGACCGACTCGGGGAACCCCGCCGCGAGGGCCGCGTTGCGGCCGATGTTGATCCCCTGCTCACCGGTCTGCATGACGCAGCCCATGATCACGTCCTCGACCAGCGCCGGGTCGAGGTCGTTGCGCTCGACCAGGGCACGGAGCGTCTCCGCCGCGAGGTCGACCGGATGCCAGTCCTTCAGCTTCCCGTTGCGCTTCCCTCCCGCGGTGCGGACGGCATCGACGATGACGGCGGTGCTGTTGACGGCAGCGCTGTTGACGGCGGCGCGATCGGCCATGCCTACCTCCTCGAGACGTTCGACGCCGACACTAGACCCAACGGTCAACTTCGTGGCACGGTCGCCCCGTGAAGAAGAACATGGACCGCTGGCTCGGTGACGGTGGCATGGTGCTCATCGAGGCGCTCGGCGCGTCGTTCACCGCCTACGGGACGGATGGAGCGGACGGTGTCGGCGGTTGGGTCGAGGCGACGTGGACGCCCACCGCGCTCGCGTGCAACCCGCACGGCGTGGTGCAGGCCGGCGCCCATGCGGTGGTGCTCGACGCGGCCATGAACTTCGCCGTCAACGCCTCGCTCGAGGGCCGCGACCGCACCCGGGCCACGCTCGAGATGAAGACCGAGACCATGCGGCCGGCGTCGTCCGGCGAGGCCCACGCGGCCCGGGCCCACGTGACCCGCCTGGCCCGCCAGGTCGCCTTCGCCGAGGCGGCCGTGCGCGACGGCGCGGGCCGCCTCGTCAGCCGCAGCACGGGCACGTTCCTGCTGCACCGCGACTCCGACGCGTGACCCGGCGCCCAGAAAGTTGACCACTGAGGTCGACTATGCTCCCGCGCACACGTAGAACCCAGATCAGGGAGGATCAGAGATGGCGATCCGGCTGGGCGACGACGCCCCCGACTTCACCGCGGAGACCACCGAGGGCACCATCAACTTCCACGAGTGGTTGGGCGACAGCTGGGGGGTCCTGTTCTCGCACCCCAAGGACTACACGCCGGTGTGCACCACCGAGCTCGGCTACATGGCGAAGATCAAGCCCGAGTTCGACAAGCGCAACGTGAAGATCATCGCCATCAGCGTCGATCCGCTCGACAAGCACGAGGGATGGTCGAAGGACATCGAGGAGACGCAGGGCGCGGCGCCCAACTACCCGCTGATCTCCGACCCCGACAAGAAGGTCGCCGACCTCTACGACATGATCCACCCCAACGCCAGCGACACCGCAACCGTGCGCTCGGTGTTCGTGATCGGGCCGGACAAGAAGGTGAAGCTCAGCATCACCTATCCGCAGAGCACCGGCCGCAACTTCGACGAGATCCTGCGCGTCATCGACTCGCTCCAACTCACCGCGAAGCACAAGGTGTCGACTCCGGTGAACTGGAAGAGTGGTGAGGACGTGATCATCATCCCGGCCGTCTCCGACGAGGAGGCCAAGGAGAAGTTCCCCGACGGTTGGAAGACGGTGAAGCCGTACCTGCGTCTCGTCCCGCAACCCAAATAGCCCGCCGCCGGCGCCTCGTCCGGCGTTGGGCCCAGCTCGTCGTCGGCCTGGTTGTCATCGGCACCGGCATCTGCGCGTCGGTGCAGGCGCGTCTCGGGCTCGCCCCGTGGGACGTGCTCCATCAGGGCATCTCCCGGCGCACGGGCGTGCCGTTGGGCACCGTCGGCATCGTCGTCGGCGCCCTGCTCATGGTGACGTGGTGGCCGCTGCGCCGCCGGCCGGGAGCGGGCACGGTCGCCAACGTGGTGGTCATCGGCGTCACCATCGACCTCCTGCTGCCACAGACGGACCCGGCCCACAACCTCGCGCTGCGCATCGCGCTCATGGCCCTCGGTGTGGTGCTGTTCGCGGTCGGGTCAGGGATGTATCTCGGCGTCGAGATGGGTGCGGGCCCGCGCGACGGTGTGATGACCGGACTGCACGACCGGGTCGGCTGGTCGATCCGGTGGGCCCGCACCGTCGTCGAGGTGACCGTCCTCGTGATCGGGATCGCGCTCGGCGGGACCGCAGGCATCGGCACGCTCGTCTTCGCGTGCGGGATAGGACCGCTCGTGCAGGTGACGCTGCGCTGGTTCGGCTTCGAGACGAGACGGATCGCAGAGCTGGACGACCCCCTTGGCCTGAGCGGTGAGTGAGGGCTAGACCAACGCTCATGCTCAGAGACTTCAAGGCATTTCTCCTGCGCGGCAACGTCGTCGATCTGGCCGTGGCCGTGGTGGTCGGCGCTGCTTTCGGCGCAGTCGTGACCGCCCTCGTGCGAGACATCGTCACCCCGATCATCTCGATTCCGGGCAAGACGAACTTCAGCGACCTCGACTTCCACATCCGACAGAGCAGGTTCGCCTACGGCGACTTCCTGAACGCCGTCGTCGCGTTCGTCCTCATCTCCGCCGCGGTGTTCTTCTTCGTCGTCGTGCCCATCAACGCCCTCATGGCCCGGCGCAAGACCGAGACGGACGTCGAATCGACCACTCGAGACTGCCCCGAGTGCCTCAGCTCGATCCCGGTTGAGGCCCGTCGCTGCGCGTTCTGCACCGCCGAGGTGGGCGTGGGGGACTGACCCGACGTCAACCCCGGTCCCCGCGGCGCCGATACCCGCGAGGACCATGGATGACCAGCATCTGGCCGCCCGCGAGGCGGCAACGCTCGGTCGGCTCCACGCCGACCAGGGTCGAGTCGACCGGCTGGCGGCGATCGCCCGGGCCCACGCCGAGCTCAGCGCGCCCGGGCTGAGCCCGTCGGCGGCACTCACGGTGGTGGTCGAGCGGGCGCTGGCGATCACCGGCGCCCACGGGGCGGGAGTCGAGCAGGTCGAGGGCGACGACCTCGTGCTGACCACGGCTCGCGCCAGCCTCGCCGGCGTCCGGGGCCGCCGGCTCGCCACCGCCAGCCTCTCCGGCCTGTGCGCACGCACGGGCCACGCGCTGCGTTGCGACGACACCCACGCCGACCCGCGCGTCGATGTCGCCGCCGCGCTCGAGTCGGGTACCCGATCGGTCGTGGTGGCGCCGTTGACGTACGACCGCGGTCCGACCGGTGTGCTGAAGGTGGTCTCGCACACGACCGCCGCATTCACCCATGCCGACGTCATCACGATCGAGCTTCTGGCCCGGCTCGTCGACACCGGCTTGGCGCACTTGGCCACGGTGTCCGCGCTGACCGACGAGCGCGATTCGATGTCGGCGATCCTCGAGGCGATGGCATCCCTTGTCGTCGTGCTCGACCCCGAGGGTCGCATCGTGCGCTTCAACCGGGCGAGTGAGCTGGCCACGGGGTGGACGCGGCACGAGGTGCTGGGCAGGCCCTTCTGGGATCTCTTCGTCGTCCCCGAGGAGCTGGACGGCGCGCGCGGAGCGTTCCTCGCGCTGAAGCGCGGCCACCCCACCAGCCAGCTCGAGATCCATTGGCTCACGCGCGACGGGCGGCGCCGGCGCATCGAATGGTCTAACACCGCGATCCCGGGCAACGACGGCGAGCCCGTCTTCATCATCGGCACTGGTGTCGATGTCACCGAGGCGCGCCAGGCCGAGGCGGCGCTGCGCGACAGCGAAGCGCGCTTCCGGTCGCTCGTCCTCAACGCGTCCGACATCGTGGCGGTCATCGATCGCGATGCGACCGTCGAGTACGCGAGCCCCGCAGCCGAACGCCTCCTCGGATGGGACGTCGCCTCGCACATCGGGTCGAGCGCGCTCGAGCTCATTCATCCCGACGAGCTGAAACTGGCCGTGGAATCGATGGTCGAGACGGTCGCCGAGCCCGGCGTGAAGCTTCCCCTCGAGCTGCGCCTCGCCCACGCGGACGGCTCGTGGGTCCCCGTCGAGATGGTGGCCAACAACCGCCTGGACGACCCCGCGGTCGCAGGGATCGTGATGACGATCCGCGACATCCGTGAGCGCAAGCGCATGGAGGCGCTGCTCATCGGCCACTCGCGCGTGCTCGAGATGGTCGCCCGTCGCGAGCCGCTCGAAGCCACCCTCGACGCGCTGGCCATGCTCATCGAGAGCTACGTGGTGGGCGCGAGGTGCGCTGTCGTCCTGCTCGACGAGGACGGGCACAGCCTTCGCACCGCCGCCGCGCCGAGCCTGACGCCGGACGTCCGGCGGGCCATCGAGGGTGCGACCGTGCACGCCGGCGAGGGCATGACCGCAGACGTGGTCACCGACCCCGGCTGGGACAGCTTCCGGTCGCTCGTGCAGAGCCACGGACTGGTGCCCGCCTGGTCGGTGCCGGTGGCAATCGCGAGCGGAGAGCGTTCGATGGGCGCGGTGATCATCCTGGCCGAGCCGGGCGGACGGGTCACGGCCGACGAGCGGCGCCTGCTCGAGCTCTCGGGCCGGCTGACCGCCATCGCGGTGAACGAGGCCGCCACCGCCGTCGACCTCGACTACCGGGCCACGCACGACCTCCTCACCGGGCTGGCGAACCGGGCCCTCTTCCTCGACCTGCTCGAGCGGGCGCTGGCCCGGGTCGAGCGGCGGCCGTGGTTGGTGGCCCTGCTGTTCCTCGACTTCGACGGCTTCAAGCTGGTGAACGACCGGTTTGGCCACGAGGCGGGGGACGAGCTCCTCCGCGTCGTGGCCGGCCGCCTGCGCGACGCGCTCCGTCCTTCCGACACGGTGGCGCGCTTCGGCGGCGACGAGTTCGCCGTGCTGTGCGAAGACCTGGCCGACGAGGACGACGCCTGCGTGTTGGCCGAGCGCGTCGGCGCGCTGATCGCGGAGCCGGTAACGATCGAGGGCGCGACCGTGGCGGTCACCGCCAGCATCGGCGTCGCCCTCGCGCGCGGGCCGGGCATCGACCCCGGCACGCTGCTGCGCACCGCCGACCAGGCGATGTACGCGGCCAAGGAACGCGGCGAGGGCATCTACGAGCTGCGCTGATCCCCCGCTACGCGCGTTCGTCGGCCGCGTACACGACGGAGAACGACGGGGGCTCGTAGTCGTGCAGCTCGTCGAGCGTGAAGAAGCGGGCCACCTCGGACTCCGCCACGTCGACGCTCTCCGACGTGTGCACGACGTTGCACTGGAGGCTCATCCCCAGGTCGCCCCGGATCGTGCCCGGAGCGGCCTCGCGGCTGTTGGTGACGCCCGTCATCTCGCGCACGACCCGCACCGCGTCGACCCCCTCCCAACACTGCGCCACGACCGGCAGGCCCGACATGAACTCGGCGATACGGGGATAGAACGGCTTGTCGACGTGGTGGGCGTAGTGCTCGGCGAGCAGGGCGGCGTCGAGCCGCATCATCTTGCAGCCGACGAGCAGCAGGCCCTTGCGCTCGAACCGCGTCGTGATCTCGCCGACCAGCCCGCGCGCGAGCGCGTCGGGCTTGATCAGAACCAGGGTCCGTTCCATGGCGGCTGAGTCAAGCACAGCCCCGCGCGCAACGTCGGCGTCGCTTCGCTTCGGTCCTCACAACCTCGGAGGCAGGACGGCTTCGATGAGGTGCGGCCCGGGCGAGCTCATCGCCCGTTCGAAGTCCGATGCGAAGTCCTCCGCGCTCGCGGGTCGGGTGGCCTCGACACCCATGCCACGCGCCAGTGACACGAAGTCGATGTCGGGGCGGGTGAGGTCGAGCATGTCGAGCGCACGCGGGCCCGTATCCGCCCCCACGCGGTGCAGCTCCAGGTTGAGGATGGCGTAGGAGCGGTTGTTGAAGATCACCGTCGTGACGTCGAGTCCCTCGCGCACCTGGGTCCACAGCGACTGCAACGTGTACATCGCACTGCCGTCCGCCTCGAGACAGACCACCTTGCGGTCGCGACACGCGACCGCGGCGCCGGTGGCCACGGGGAGGCCCTGGCCGATGGCGCCGCCACAGAGGGTCAGCCAGTCGTGGCGAGGCGCGCCGGCGGTGGCGCCCGGAGCCCACAGGCCCGCCGTGTTGGCTTCGTCGGAGACGATGGCCCCTTCGGGCAGCAGCGCGCCGATCGCGTTGGCCATCGCCTCGCCGGTGAGCGTGCCCGTGGGCCGCTCGGGCCGCTGCGCGGCTTGGCGCGTCGCGCTGTCCGCGGCCGCGCCGACGATCTCGGCGAGGTGGTCGAGCGCGCCGACTGCGTCGGCGCCGTCCGCCGCCAGCACGTGCACCTCACAGTCGTCGGGCACGAGGTCGCTCGGCTTGTTCGGGTAGGCGAAGAACGACACCGGCGCTCGCGCGTCGACGAGCACGAGATGACGGGCGCCGGCCAGCTGGGCCATGGTGAACTCCGCCAGGTACCCGAGCCGCTCGATGGCCGGCACCCCGGCTCCCCGCTCGAGCCGGGCGGGAAAGGTCTCGGCGAACAGCTTGGCCCCGGTGGCGTTGGCGACGCGGCTGGCCGCCACCAGCCCCGGTTCGCGCAGCGCGACACCACCGAGCAACAGCACGCTCGGTTCTCCCGACCGCAGCGCCTTTGCCGCGGCCACGACCGCGTCGTCGGGCATCGCAGGGCGCGACGTCGGTGGCCTGGGCCGCGCGGGCGCGGCGCCATCGAGCCACGAGACGTCGGCAGGCAGGATGAGCGTGGCGACCTGGCCCGGGGGGCCCACCGCCGCCGTCACCGCGTCGACCGCGTCGGTCGCGACCTCGGCCGGGGTCGACGACGAGCGCACCCAGCTCGACACGTTGCGAGCCACCGTCTCGATGTCGGACGCGAGGGGTGCGTCGAACTGACGGTGGTAGGTGGCGTGGTCGCCGACGATGTTGACCACCGGAGTGCGCGCCCGGCGGGCGTTGTGCAGGTTGGCGAGCCCGTTGCCCAGCCCGGGCCCGAGGTGCAGCAGCGTCGCCGCCGGACGATCGGCCATGCGGCCGTAGCCGTCGGCGGCGCCGGTGACGACGCCCTCGAACAGCCCGAGGACACCGCGCATCTCGGGCACCGCGTCGAGCGCGGCGACAAAGTGCATCTCGGAGGTGCCCGGGTTGGTGAAGCACACGTCGACTCCACAATCGACGAGCGTCCGGATGAGCGCCTGTGCACCGTTCATGTCGTCTCCTCAGAAGAGCGTGCCGGGGTTGAGGATGCCGTTCGGGTCGAAGGCGTGCTTGATCCGTCGCATGAGCTCGATCTTGACCGGATCCTCGAGCTCGAGGAAGTAGCGCCGCTTGGTGGTGCCGATGCCGTGCTCGCCGGAGATGGCGCCCCCGAGCGACATGCCCGCCTCGAACAACGCGCGCAGCACCTTGGAGCGCTGTTCCGCGTCGGGCTGGAACACCGACAAGTGCACGTTCCCGTCGCCCGCGTGGCCGCACCCCGCGATCCACGACTGATGGGTTGACGCCACGTCGGCCACCTTGGCCATCAGCTCGGCCACCGCCGCCCGGGGCACGACGATGTCGACGATGTCGTCGGCGCCACTCGCCTTCGCCACCCAGAACGCCTTCTCTCGCGCCTCGATGAGCTGGGTGGCGGCCTGCGGGGGGAGCACGTACACGTCGATCGCCCCCAGTTCCGCGAGCTGCTCGGCGAGGGCCTGCACGTCGTCGTCGAGCCGCTCGGCATGGGTGTTCTCCATCATCACGACCAGGTAGGCGAGCGCACCCTCCCGGACGTCGTCGGGGATGCCGAGGTCGAGGTCGACGTGGCGCGTGATCGCGGCCATGGTGACGGTGTCGATGTACTCGAGGATCAGTGGGCCGATGCCGCTGGCCACGATCTTCGGCACCGCCGCCATCACGTCGCCGAGCACGCGGAACGGCGCCATCACGGTGCCATGGTGCTGTGGCCGCGGATAGAGCTTGAGCGTGGCCTCGGTGACGAGCGCGAGCGTGCCCTCGGAGCCGATGATGAGCTGCGTCAGGTCGTAGCCGGTCGTCGCCTTCACGAACCTGCCCCCGGTGCGGATCACGTCGCCGTTGGCCAGCACGGCTTCGAGGCCGAGCACCTGATGGCGGGTCACGCCGTACTTCACGGCGCGCATGCCGCCCGCGTTGGTGGCGACGTTGCCGCCCAGGCTCGAGCTGTACTCGCCCGGGTACACGGGGTACACGAGCCCGTGCGCACCCGTCTCCTGGTCGAGCTGGCTCAATGAGACCCCGGGTTGCACGACGGCAACGTGGTTCTGGTCGTCGATCTCGAGGACGCGGCACATGCGCTCGAACGAGACGACGATCGCATCGGGCTCGGGCACGACCGCACCCGACAGGCCGGTGCCGTTGCCGCGGGCGGTGACGGGCGCGCGGTGCTCGTCCGCCACCCGCAGGAGGCCGGAGACCTCGGCGGTCGATGCGGGACGGGCGACGAACGCCGGCCGCTGGGCCACCGCGGTCAGCGCCTCGTCGTGGCCGTAGTCATCACTGATCTCGTCACCCGCCAGCACGTGCTCACGCCCGACGACGTCAGCGAGCGCCGATTCCAGGTCTGCCATCGTGTCCTCCCCGGTCGATGACTCTTCTCTGCTACACGCCTCGGATCACTTCGGTCGCCCCGTGGTCACCACCGGGCCCACGAACACGGCCGCGGGCAGCCCGATCGCGAACATCCGCGCCATCAGCACGCGCACGTGGCGCGGCAGCCTCATGTCGAAGATGCTGGCGAACAAGCTGTTGTCGACCTCACCGATCGCGTCCGCCTGATTGGCCGCCTGCAACTCGCGGACAACCTCGCTCCGGAGCCGTCGGAACTCCGTGCGCTGGGCGGCCGTGCGCACGTCGACATAGGCAACCCGGCGCGCGCCGGCATTGGCGCTCCACTTGTCGATCTCGGGGCCGACGGCGAGGTGCACCTCTGCGGTGGCCCTGGTCGGGTCGAGCACGCGATGCCGGGTCGCGCCGGTCCCCTGGATGCCGGGCACGCCGACGTGGAAGCCCTGCCGATCGAGCTCGTCGAACAGGCCGATCCCCTGTGCCCCGATCGAGATCGGGTCGGCCCAGGTGACGAGGTAGCGGCCGTCGCGCCCCTGGGGCAGGGCGGTGACCGTCGGCCCGACCAGCTCGCCCACCACCCTCGACCGGATGGGATCGGGCACCTCGGCGCCGGTCGCGTCGGCCGCGAACACGGCAGTCGACACGACGATGACGCCGACGAGCGCGAACGTCTCGGCACTGAGCAACGTCTCGCGCCGCTCACCCGACGCTCGACGCAACGCGACTGCGCTCACGGTCCAGCCGGTGGCCAGCACCATCAACGCGTTGACGGCCCAGGCCCAGAGGACGAGGTAGTACCAGACGACGCCGTGGATGCGGGTCATCGACAACGCGGCCAGCACGAGTGCGCCCGCGAGCACGAGGTGGAGCCGCAGCAGCGACCGATGCCGCCGCCGGAACGAGACGACGGCGCTCGCCGCCCACGCGCCGAGGAGCAGCCCGCCCGGTAGCAGCGCGCCGGTCGTCGCGGTCGGTTGCCGGGCAACCAGCCGCCACGGGTTGAGGTGCACGAGCAGCAGCTCGAGCCCGCGGCGCACACCGATCGGAGCCTCGGGTGGGTGGGTCAGCTCCTTCCAGACGACCGACAGGTTGCCGTGATCGCTCGTGAGCTGGTCGACGATCGGCGGCAACCAGAGCACCAGGCCAACGCCCACCGCGAGCAGCGCCCAGCGCGTGAGCTCGCGCACCGCACCCGGCTCGGCGCGGCGTTGCCAGGTCTGGAACGCGACGACCGTGAAGGCGACGGCGAACGCGACCCCGGCGAGCCCGATGTACGGCAGGTGGGTCTGCATGCAGAACGACGCGGCGAACACGGCGACGGGCAGCAGCTTCAGGTCGCGACAGAGGACCGACCAGATCGCGAGCAGGAACGCCACCCACCAGAGCACCGGCAGGTACGGGTTCCACGCCTCGGTCAGCGTCGGTGTGCCGTACACGCGGATGAGGACGGCGAGCATCGCGGCCATGGCGAGCGTGAGCAGCGCGCCGCCGCGCCGGTGCGCGATGGCGAGGATGGCCGCCATCGCCAGCACGTGGAGGGAGACGGCCGCCGCCTGCATGCCCCACGACGACGCGCCGAAGAGGCGGTAGACCGGGGCCATCGCCCAGAAGCTGAGCGGTCCGGGGTGGCTGCCCTGGCGCCCGAACGAGCCGAGCCGGCCGGGCAGGCCGATGAGCGGAGGATGGGCGCCGCCGACGTCGCGCACGCGCAGCTCGGTCTGGGCCAGGTCGGCGATCGGGTACCACCGGGGCTGGTGCAGCGCGCCCAGCGCCACCGCCAACGGCACCGCCAGCAGCACGAGCAGGCCCACGACCAGAAACGCGGGACGGGCGCCCAGGCGCGCTCTCGACCCGGCCGCCCCGGGAGAGAAGGCGGAGGGAGGGCGAGGCCCGCCGGCCATGGAGTGGTCCGCACCCGCGTCGATGCCTTCGAGCGAGGCACCGCGTACAGAAGCGGGCTTCATCGGGGCGAAGTATACGGAGGTGCCCCCCGGCGTCTCACCCCGCCCCATGACAGCACGCGCAGGAGTCCCATGGGCACGAGCGACTGATGGTGCGACCCGTGTGAGTCGGCGAGCTCGCGTCGGTGAGCGAGGAACCACTCGTAGGACTCGATAAGCATCGAGGCGTTGGAGTGCGTGGGCTCCCAACCCAGCTCGGTGCGCGCCCGTGTGGTGTCGAACCACAGCGACTCGCCGTAGAGCAGCCAGTGGTACGGCGCGAACGGGGCCAGGCCGAGCTGGGTGAGGCCCCGCATGGCCACGGCGGCGGGCCGGGTCGGCAGCGACACGACCCGCGACCCGGTGTCGGCGTGATCGACGAGGGCCTGCAGCGTCTCGCGCATGGTGCCGAACTCGGTCGTCCCCACGTTGTAGACCGCCGGCCCCGCCCTTTCGGAGGCGCGGTGGCACGCGTCGGCCAGATCCGACGCGTGCACGAACTGGTACCGGTTGTCGCCCGGGCCCAGGACGTAGACCGGCGCCCCCTCCGCCACGAGCTCGAAGAGCACGGCGATGATCCCCAGGCGACCGTGGCCGAGGATGGTACGCGGACGCACGATCGTCACGTCGAGCCCCGCCGCCACCGCGTCGCGGCACAGCATCTCGGCCTGCAGCTTCGCCCGCCCGTACGACTCGAGCGGCCGTCCGGGCGTCGCCTCCGTCACCGGGTTCGCGTCGGGAATGCCGAACACCGCGCTCGACGACGTGTGGACGACCTTGCCGACTCCAGCGTCACGCGCCGCGAGCAGGACATTCGCCGTGCCGATCACGTTGACCGAGTAAAAGAGCTCGCGATCGCGCGCGAGGGGCACCTGGGCCACGTTGTGCAGCACCACATCGACGCCGTCGCACGCGACGCGGAGCGCCTCGCGGTCGCGGACGTCGCCCTGCACGAAGTCGACCTCCTCCCCGGGTGTCGACGCGGGCGCGGGTTCGTTGAGGTCGAACACCCGGACGCGGTCGCCGCGGGCTCGGGCCTGTTCGACGACGACCGTGCCGAAGTAGCCGCTCCCGCCGGTGACGAGGACCGTGCGTCCGCTCACAAGGGGTCGCCGCGCTCGAGACAGAAGCGCACGCTCGCGCGCATGCCCTCGAGCAGCTCGGTGGGAGGGTCGTAGCCGAGCTCGTGGCGCGCCCGCGAGATGTCGCACGCGATGGTGTCCTTCAGCTCGCCCAGGACGTGCAGGGGCTGGACGTAGCGGCCGCGGTCTTGGAGCACCCGGTCGAGCGCGGCGGCGAGACCTGCGGCGCGTGCGGGCACGCGCAGCTTCCGGTGTGACGCGGTCAGACCTTCGGCCTCGAGCGCGTCGCGCACGGTGTCGAGGATCTCGCGCAGCTCGTACGGCCGCGCGTCCGCGATCCAGTAGGCCCGTCCCGGAGCCACTTCGGCCACCTCGGCCCGCAGCAGCCCGAGCACGAGGTTGCCCGTGTAGGCCATCGAGCGTCGCTGCGTGCCGTCACCCACGAGCGGGAACCGGCCGCGGCGCACGGCGGCGAAGAACTGCGTCTGGCGAAGGGGCTGGTGGGGCCCGTAGAACCAGGGTGCCCGCACGATCACGGTGGGCACGTCGCCGCGCTCGTGGCTGCGCTGCACGAGCTGCTCGGCCTCCAGCTTCGAGTGGCCGTATCCCAGGTAGGGGTTGTACGGGGAATCCTCGGTGAACACGGCCGTCGTCGTCGGATTGGCGCCGAAGGGCGAGTTCGACGAGACGTACACGCACCGCACCGCGCCGGCGCGCCGCGCCCGGTCGAGCAGGAGCTGCGTGCCACCGACGTTGACGTCGAAGAACTCGCGCGTGTGCTTCTGCGGGTGGATGACCGCCGCCGCGTGGAAGACGCTCGCGGGGCCGACGCCCTCGAACACGCGGTCCAACGCCGCCGGGTCTCGCACGTCGCCGACCACGACCTCGACCGTAGGGCCGACGACCTCGAGCAACGGTGCCTCGTTGCCGGCGGGCACCAGGCAACGGACGCGTTGGCGCTCGTGCGCGAGCGCGCGCACGAGGTTCTGACCGAGCCAGCCCGACGCGCCGGTGACGACGACCGTGGTCGGTCGGGGGGCGTCGGTTCGTGCTGTGTTCGGCTCCTCCGCGCTCATCGCCCCTGCTTAGCGCACTTTGAGTCGACGGCGCGACGGGCGATCGACGCGGGTGCAAACGTCGCGGGGCCGCGATCAGACGTTGCCGCAGTTCCTCGCCGCGTTGATGCAATCGCGCACGAGGTTGCGCTCGGTCGTCTGGTTCCAGGCGTTCCAGAAGTCACCGTGGCCGCTGTAGGTGCCACCCGACGACAAGGTGACACCGGGACCACCCCGGATCGGATAGATCACGGTGATGCCGAGGCTCGTGACCGCCACGGCGTGGTCGCTCGGGCACGCGCCGCCGACTCCGTAGGCCATGTGGCTCTTGTGGTCGGGCGAGTCCAGATTGACGCCGTCCCAGCAGTCGGGGAATCGCACGCGTAGCCGCAGCGTCTCGCCGGGAGCGCACGTGGGAAGGTCGGACACGCTCCGCTGGCTGGACACCGGTCCGCAGCTCCACGAGGTGATGCCTGTCGACTGCGGGGCGGTCGCGTGGCTGTCTCCCGCGACCATCTTCAGCGACTTCGGGAAGACGCGCACTGGCAGCGGCAGGTCCTTGTTCGAGTAGTAGGCGTTGATCTGGGTGGGCTGCACGGGTTGGCCGGCGACGAGCAGCGACGGGAACCAGTAGCCGGCGGTGTCCGACGGGTTCTGGCACGAGGTGGACGAGGCGCGCAGCGAGTCGTACGTCGAGAACGCGTTCGTCGTCTTGGCACCGAAGAAGTCGTGCAGGTGCGACATCCCCGGCTGGCCGGGGAAGACGATCGGGTCGTCGGCCAGTCGATGGCTGAACGTGCACGTCACGACGAAGTTGAACTCACCGGCGGGCACGGCGCCGGTCGCAGGGACGGGTGCGACCCCGGTCACCAGCGCAAGGCTCGCCGCGAGCACGATCGCGTTCCGGGCGAGACGTCGTGCGCCTCCGAGTCGCACAGGGAACATGCCACCACCCCGTCTCGTCCAGCCCTGTGAAAGGGGAGCGTATCCGACGAGGCCGCGTCACCGACCGACTCCTCGACGGCACGGCCCCGCTCAGCCCGGGTCGTCGCGCCTGGCGCGCCCCGACGAGAGGTGCTCGTCGACGGCTAGCTCGTCGAACGTCCACGAGGCCTGGGCCGCGGCGGCGATGACCGCGACGCAGTCGTGGGTGGACAGCACGGTGGCATCGAGGACGAGGTGGTAGAGCGACGCATCCGCGGGGTCCCGCCGGTAGAGCTTGCGGACGTACCGGGATCGGGTGGCGTCGGTCTCGTCGAGTCGCCTTCGAGCGGTGTCGAGGTCGACTCCCTCCCAGGCCGCGCCCCGCGCGGCTCGTCGATCGACCGGTCCGTCGAGTCGCACATGGAACAGGCCCGGGCCTCGGCCCAGCGCCGCCGCAGCCGCCCGCCCGAGCACCACCGCGCCCTCGCCCTCGAGCAGGCGGCGGAGGGCGTCGTCGTTCTCCCGGCGGACGCGGCCCGGCAGGTCCTCGGGATCGCGTTGGGTCGGGAGGTTCCACTCGGCGCTCAGCAGCGCGAGGCTCTCGAGGAACGAGCTGCGCGGGGCCTCCGCCAGCTCCTCCGCGCTCGCCCGCTCCGACGCGTCGGCCGGTGGGCCCTGCGGGCGGCTGAGCCGATCGACGAAGGGCAGGCCGAGACGCTCGGCGAGCAGCGGCGCGATGACGCTCCCCCCGGCACCGTACGTCGCCGACACCGTCAGGAGCCGGGTGGTGGCGGGCATCTTCGGTTGTTCGAGGGTCACACGTCCTCCCCCATCAGCGCGGGCTCCAGGTCCGCCACGAGCGGTCCCGCGGCGTCCAAGACCTCGGCACGGGCGGGCGCCAGGTCCTTCGGGATCAGCAGCGACAGCAGGGTGCCGACGAGCACGACGGCCACTGCGAACGTAAGTGCCCACCTGGTGCCGGTGGCGACACCGTTCTCGATCGCGTGCCGCAGGATGGCGGCGTCTCGGGGGCGCAGCGACGGCGGCGGCGCGTACCCCGACCCCGCCGCGTGCACCCCTGCGATCGCCTTTGCCTTGATCGTCTCGGCGAGCGAGGAGGCGCGGATCGCACGCGTCGCCGAGCCGATGCTCTGCACGGTGAGCAGCGATCCGATCACCGAGACGCCGAGCGCGCCTCCCACCTGCCGGGTCGTGGTGTTGGCGCCGCTCGCGACGCCGGAGCTCGCGGCCGGGATCTCTGACAGCACGACGTTGGTCAGCTGCGCGCCGGCGAACCCGATTCCCCCGCCGTAGAACGCGAGCCCGGGGAGCAGCGACCAGGCGGTGATGTCGAGCGAGACGACGCGCAAGATGAGCAGGATCCCGATCGCGTACATCACCAGGCCGGCGCGCACGATGACGGTCGTGCCGTAGCGGCGGATGAGCAGACCTCCGGTCTGGGCCCCAACGATGACGAAGAGCCCGGTGGGCAGCATCCACAACCCGTTGCGAGCGGCGCTCAGATGCTTCGCGTCCTGCAGGAACACCGGCAGCACGAAGCTGAGGCCCAGCTGACCCATGGCCACGACCATGCTCGTGATCAGACCGTAGCGGTAGGTCTTGAAGCGGAAGTGTGAGAACTCGAACAGCGGATCGCGTCTCGCCCGGCTCTTCGCAAGCTCGAGCCACGCGAACGCGCCGAGGACGACCCCCGACATCAAGAAGACCACGGGGATCGCCGAGATCGACCGCGACGTGGGCCACAGCTCGTGACCGCTCACGGAGAGATCCTTCAGTGGCTGCCACCACCCGTAGATGCCGCCCTGGCTCAGCCCGAACACCAGCAGGAACATGCCGAGCGCGATCAGGACGGCGCCGGGAACGTCGATTCGCAGTCGTTCCGCGGCGTGGCGCGCCTTCTTCATGAAGAAGAGAGCACCGAGCACCGCGATCGGCGCCACGATCACGTTGATCCGGAACGACCACCTCCACGAGTAGTTCGTCGTGAGAAAGCCACCGATCACCGGACCGGACGCCGCCGCGACACCCGCGGTCGCGCCCCACGCCGCGAACGCGGTCGCGCGCTGGCGTCCACGGAACGTGCTCGACAGGATCGCCAGCGTCGCGGGGAGCATCAGCGACGCGCCCACGCCCTCGATGATCGCCTCGCCCACGATGAGCTGGCCGACCGAGGTCGCGATCGAGGCGATCAGCGAGCCCAACCCGAACAGCGACGCTCCCGCGATGAACACCCGCCGGTGCCCGTACACGTCGCCGAGCCGCCCGCCGATGATGAGCAAGGCGGCGAACGTCAGCGCGTAGCCGGTGATGACCCATTCGAGCGCCGGGAGCGTCGTGTGCAGCTCGCGCAGGATGGTCGGGATCGACACGTTCAGCACGGTGTTGTCCATCACCACGATGAACGCGGAGAGGATCGCGATGCCGAGCGTCACCCACCGGCCAGAGTCGGGCACTTCCTCTACGGCCACGTCGCCGCCTTTCATAGCGTGCTGCGGTTGGCCGCTGTCGGGTCAGCTGTTCGCGCGCTCGGGCTCGGGGGGCCCGCCGGCGGCTTCGGGAGTGTCGGCGAACACGGGTGGCACGCCGGCGAAGGCGAGCTCGGCGACCTCTTCCAGGGCTTCGACCGGCCCGTGGACGGCGCCGTGCTGTGCGATGTCGTGGGGCAGGAACCGGTACACGATGAATGCTGCCGTGGTCGCGAGGAGCGCACCGGTGAAGGCCGCGAAGTGGATGCCCGAGACGAAGGCGCGCTCGGCTCCGAGGGTCAGGCGGGTGGCGGCCGCTTGTGGGAGCCGGCCGGCGGTCTGCAGGGCGCCGGCGAGCGAGCCGAGCGCCCGGGAGCGGTCGGCGGCGCGCAACGCGCCGGCGACGGAGCCGAGCCCGGAGCCGTATCGAGACGCGGCGACGCTGCCGAGAACGGCGACACCCAACGCGGCGCCGAGCTCGCGCGTCGCGTCGTTCATCGCAGAGCCCGAGCCCGCGCGCCGCGGCGGGACGGCGGACATGATCGCTGCGGTCATGGGCGACATGGTGAGCGCGATGCCGCTCACGAGCGGGAGCACGCACAGCAGCACGTAGCTGTAGGGAGTGCCGACGCCGAGCCGGGTGAACAGCAGGAACCCCACGCAGACGAGGCCCATGCCGGTGGCGACCGTGCGGTTGGCACCGAGTCGGTTGACGATGCGGGGCGTCAGGGGGGACACGACCATCATGATCGGGGCCATGGGCAGGAACCGAAGCGCGGCGGACAGCGCGCTGTACCCGAGGATCAGCTGGAAGTACTGCGTGATGAGGAACATCACGCCGAACATCGCGAGGAACACGAGCACCATGCCGCCCGTCGCGGTGCTGAACGCAGGATTGCGGAAGTAGCTCATGTCGAGCATCGGCTCGTCGACCCGGAACTCCCACTTGACGAAGACCGCGAGCACGGCGATGCCGACCGCGAAGGCGGCAAGCGTCTCCGTGCTCGACCAGCCCTTGGCGGGCGCCTGGATGAGGCCGTAGACGAGCGACGAGATCCCGATGACCGACAAGCCCGCGCCGACGAGGTCGAGCTGGGCCTGTTGCGGGTCCTTCGACCTCGGCACGAGGAAGCTGCCGAGGATGAGGGCGGCGAGGATGATGGGCACGTTGACGAGGAAGACCGATCCGAACCAGAAATGGCCGAGCAGCCAACCGCTCGCGACGGGGCCGACCGCGCCGGCGGCGCCGGTGACACCGGCCCAGATCGCGATCGCCTTGGCCCGTTCGTGAGGTGCGAACACGTTGACGAGGATCGACAGCGTCGAGGGCATGATGAACGCGGCACAGGCACCCATGAGCGCCCGGCACGCGATGAGCTGCCACATCGCGGTCGACATGGACGCGAGACCGACGCCGGCGAGGAACCCGACGAGACCGAGTTGCAGCGCGCCCTTCCGCCCGAACCGGTCGCCGAGGGCGCCGGCGGTGAACAGCAAGCCGGCGAACACGAGCGAGTAGGCGGCGGCGACCCACTGCAACTGCGAAGTCGTCGCGTGGAGCTCGCGCGACAGCGTCGGGATCGTGACGTTGAGGCTCGAGTTGCCGACGAACACGATGAGCAGGCTGAGGCAGAGAACGCCGAGCGTCCACCACCGCCGGTCGTGGAGACGTCGTTCTTCGGCCGTGCGGCTCACAGCAGGATCCTTATCACCGCTCGGAGAAGGCCGTCGTCGTCTCCCTCGTGAGGTTCTCGAGCACGCGTTGGAACACCGCGAGAAGCGTCGCCAACTCGTCATCTGAGAGCAGGTCGAAGAAGCAGCGCTGCACGAGCTCGGCGTGCTGTGGCGCGGCGCGTTCGATGGCTTTTCGTCCCGAGTCGGTCAGTCGCACCATCAGGCCCCGAGCGTCCTCCACGCATTCCTCGCGGACGACCAGGCCGCGCTTCTCCATCCGGCCGAGGTGGTGCGAGAGGCGACTGCGGTCCCACCCGATCTCCGTGCAGAGCTCCCGGGCCCGGAGGAGGCCGCCGGGGGCCTCCGACAACGGATGGAGCACCTTGTAGTCCGACCCCGACAGCCCGGAGTCGCGCACGAGCTGCTGCTCCAGAAAGGCGTAGAGGTGCTGGTTCACGTGCAGATACGCCTGCCACAGAAGCTGCTGGCGGTCGTCGAGCCATCGCGGTTTGGCCACACCCAGAGCCTACGGCTTTGTTGACGCATCATCAAACATTTGTTATTGTAGACGCGTCATCAAAACCTCGGATCAAGGGGACGATCACCATGCCCGCCATCACCGTCGAGGACACGCTCGTCCTTCCTCGCGTCCCCCGCCCCGACCCCGCGGCCTCGACTCCGCGACCGGTCGCCCGGGTCGTCACCGCGCCCCGCCAGACCGAGGGCGCCGGGTTCACGGTCCGACGACCGTTCCCGGGCGGCCTGTCGATGGCGGAGGCGGACCCGTTCCTGCTGCTCGACCACTTGGGCCCGCAGGTGAACGGGCCCGACGAAGCCAAGGGCGCGCCATGGCACCCGCACCGCGGCTTCGAAACGGTCAGCTACATCCTCGACGGCGAGATCGCGCACCACGACACCAACGGCGGCGGCGGCGTGATCCGCGAAGGCGACACCCAATGGATGACCGCCGGTGGCGGCATCCTGCACGACGAGCTGCCCACCGAGAAGATGTACCGGGGCGGCGGCCCGGCGCACGCGGTGCAGCTGTGGGTCAACCTGCCCCCGGCGCTGAAGATGACGCCGCCGCGCTACCAGGCGATCACGAAGGAAGCGCTACGGCTCCTCACCTCGGACGACGGCGGCGCGCTGATCCGCCTCATCGCCGGGGACATCGCCGGGTTCGACGGACCGGGCGTCACCCACACCCCGATCACCTACGCCCACGTGACCCTCGCACCCGGCGCCCAGCTGTCCGTGTCGTGGAACCCCGCCTTCACCGGCTTTGCCTACGCCCTGACCGGTCGCGGCACCGCCGGGCCCGAGCACCGCCCGATCGAGAGCGGCCAGCTGGTCGTCTTCGGCGCCGGCGACCATCTGATCGTGGCCGCGGCGGACCGGCAGGCCGAACCGCTCGACGTGCTCCTGCTGGGCGGGCTCCCGATCGGCGCGTCGATCGCCCACTACGGCCCGTTCGTGATGAACACCCGGAACGAGATCATCCAGGCGGTCGAGGACTATCAGGCGGGCCGGCTCGGGATCATCCCCGCCGATCAGCTCGCGCCCCGGAGCTTCGCGTGAGCGAGTCCTGCACGCACCTCGACCAGGTCGTCGACGTCACCCCGAGCAGCACCGGGTGCGAGGACTGCCTGCGCATCGGCGGCCAGTGGGTGCACCTGCGGATGTGCATGTCCTGTGGCCACGTCGGCTGCTGTGACAACTCGCCCAACCGCCACGCCACCGCGCACTTCGCCTCACAGCACCACCCGATCATCCAGTCCTACGAACCGGGTGAGGACTGGTGGTACTGCTACCTCGACGATCTCGCCTTCACGGTCGACGACGCCGCGTCGTTCTCCCACCCATGAGCGCCGGGCCCGCCACCACCTTCCAATCACGCGGCGCGATGAACGTCGCGACCGACACGAGGAGGACCCTCCCATGACCCAAGTACTGAGCATCCTTCGCACCCACGACGACCGCGAGATCCCCGCGGCCGGCGAGTACACCGTCGACCCGGCGCACACCTCGGTCGAGTTCATCGGCCGTCACCTCATGATCACCAAGGTCAGGGGCCGCTTCCCCGAGGTGTCGGGGACCATCACCATCGCCGACGAGCCGGAGCGGTCCCACGTCGAGGTCGAGCTCGAGGTCGCCACCGTCGAGACGGGCAACCGCGATCGCGACGCCCATCTGCGCAGCGCCGACTTCTTCGATGCCGAGAAGTACCCGACCATCAGCTTCCGGTCGACGAAGGTCGAAGCCGGGACGTCGGGCACCTGGGCGGTGACCGGCGACCTGACGGTCCGCGACATCACCCGACCGGTCACGCTCCAGGTCGACTTCGACGGCGCCAACGCATCGCCCATCGGCGACG
>VAWU01000018.1:61163-71904 GCA_005888325.1 Actinomycetota bacterium | reverse complement strand
CCGACACACTCACCGCACTCGACGCGACGCGCTTCGACCTGAAGTACGGGATGGGCGGGCTCCCTCACTCGAAGCTCAACGGCGAGACGACGAGTCGCAATCGAATAGCTTGCGCTGCCAAGGGGGTTCGCTGTGCTCTACATGGTCATCGAGCGATACACGCAAGGTCCACGCCCCGTCTACGAACGCGCCGCGAGTCGGGGATGTTCGTGGCATGGGCAGGGGCACAAGATTGCCTGAGACGAGGCTGGCTTCGCTCTACGACGCATCGGACCTTGGCGGCGAGAAGACGACGCGGGCCAAGGTCATCCGCGAACTTCATTGACGGCAGCCTCCCGGTCATGGACCGTGACGGTCACCACTACCGCGTGCATGGGTTCTCCTCTCGTCGGGATATGGGCCCGGTGTGTGTTACGAGCCGTGGCTTACGCCCCGAATTCGAGCTCAGGCTCGGCGACGGAGGCCGTGGGAACCGCTTCGCTGGCGTCCATCGCGTCTCGCGGTCGAGACGGTAGGAGGGCCGCCGCCATGACCGCGCCGCCGGCGGCGATCGCCGCGGCGAGGCGGAGGCTGCCTTCGAGGCTGCGCAGGAACGCGTCGACGGCGGACGTGGTGAGGTTGTGCGCGGTGGTTGTGAGCCCTGCTTGGTGCAGGTTGCGCGCGGCGATGAGCGCGCCGCCGATGGATCCTTTCGCGGCGGTCGCGGCCTGGGCGGGCAGCTCGGCGGGGATGGTCGTGCCGAGGCGGTGGCTGTAGAGCGACGAGGCGACGCTGCCGATGACGGCGACGCCGAGCGCGGCGCCGAACAGCCGGGTCGCGTCGTTGACGGCGGAGCCGACTCCGGCCTTCTCGGTTGGTACTGCGCCGAGGATTGCTTCGGTGGCGGGTGCCGTGATGAGACCGAGCCCTCCACCGCCGAGGACCATCTGACCGACGATCTCGAGATAGTCGGTCGAGGCGGACACGGTGGAGATCCACAGCAACGCGATGGCCCACATCGCGAGCCCGGTGGCGACCACGGTCTTGTTCCCGATCCGGACGGCGAGCTTCGTGCCGACGACCGCGGCGACCGCGACCGACGACGCGACGGGGAGAAGCCGGATGCCGGTGCCGAGGGGCGAGTAGCCGTGGACGAACTGGAAGTACTGGGTCACGAGGAACGTGAATCCAGCGAGGCTGAAGAAGCTGATGGTGATCGACCCGCTCGCCGCCGAGAAGCGAGGGTTGCCGAACAGTGACACGTCGAGCATCGGACGATCGCTTCGGGCCTCGACATTGATGAACACCGCGAGCAGCGCGAGACCGAGCGCGAAGGCCGCCAACGTCGATGTCGATACCCAGCCCCAGTCGGGGGCCTGGATGATGGCGAACACCAGGGTTCCCATGGCGGCGCACGACAGCACGAGTCCCGGCCAGTCGATCGGCGGTGCAGCGGGGTCTCTCGACGTCGGGACGGAGTAGGCGACTCCGAAGGCGACGAGGGCGGCGAGGGGGACCATGAACAAGAAGACGCTGCCCCACCAGTAGTGCTCGAGCAGCCAGCCGCCGACGATCGGTCCGGCGGCGACGCCCACTCCGGTGGTCGCGCCCCACAGTCCGATGGCTTTGGCCCGCTCGGTTCGTTCCGTGAACACGTTGGCGATCAGCGACAGCGTCGACGGGAAGATCGCGGCGGCCCCGATTCCCATGAAGGCGCGCGCCGCGATCAGCTGTCCGGAGCTCGTGCTGACCGAGCCCGCAAGGCTCCCGAGAGCGAAGATCGCGAGACCGGCGAGCAACGTTCCTTTGCGTCCGATCCGGTCGCTCAGGCTGCCCGCCGCGAGGATCAACGCCGCGAACACGAGGGTGTAGGCATCCACCACCCATTGCAGGTTCGTGGTGGTCGCGCCCAGCTCGCGCACGAGGCTGGGGAGCGCCACGTTCACGATCGTGACGTCGATGTTGATGAGTAGCGCCGCCGAGCAGAGCGCGACCAGCACCAGGGTTTTCCGCGTCGCCGGGGGTGCAGCGGTGGAAGAGATCACGGGCCAGCCCTCCTGTTCGCTGTTGATCGTAAACACGAACTACTTGAGAAAAGCAAGTATTGTGACATGAGAAACACAAGTCGTAGGATGGGGGCATGCGGTCGTATCGCCAGTACTGCGGGCTGGCCCGAGGCCTCGACGTCATCGGTGACCGGTGGGTGCTGCTGATCGTCCGCGAGCTGCTGCCGGGCCCGCGTCGCTACAGCGAGCTGCTCGACGGGCTCCCCGGTATCGCCACCAACCTGTTGGCCGAGAGGCTTCGTTCGATGGAAGCCCACGGGCTCATCGCCCGGCGTGACGATGATCGTTACGAACTGACCGAACGCGGCGACGGGTTGCGGGAGGTGGTCTATGCGATCGGGCGGTGGGCGTATCCGTTGATGGGCGAGATGGCCGAAGACGAGACGTTCCGCAGCCACTGGATCGCGCACCCCATCTCGGCCCTGTTCCCAGGTGAGGACTCGTCTCGGCCAGAGCTGGTGGTCGAGGTCCGCTGTGACACCGAACCGATGACGGTGACGGTGTCGGGCGGACGCGTGCGAGTGACCCACGGACAAGCGCCCGCTCCCGATCTCGTGCTCACCGGCGCTCCCGATGCCGTCGTGGGTCTGCTCGCTCGGCGCATCGACGTCAACGAGGCGAGAGCTCGCGGTGTCGCCATCACAGGGGATGCGCGACGTCTCCGCAAACTTCGCCCCGTTCTGCCTGCTACCGCGAATTCGTGACGATCAACGCTGCGCGGCCTTCGTCTTGAGTTGGGACAGGATGTGGTCGTCGGGCAGGTCGGCGAGCTCGCCGACCTGGACGCCGCCGCCGGACTGCACGCTCGGGCACGCCTTGGCCAGCGCGGCGGCGCCTTCGAGGTCGGCCGCCTCGATGACGCTGTAGCCGCCGAGCTGCGTGTCGGCGCCGACGTCGCCGATCGCGGTCCGCTCGAACACCGGTTGGCCGGGGTCGACGACGTGGTCGGCAAGTCCCTCGAAGAACGATTGCCACGCGGCGATCACGTCGGCGTCGGCGCGCGGGACGTAGCCCTTGGGCTGGTGATAGGTCAGGACGTACTTCGGCATGGTCACTCCTGGTTGATCCAGCGCCCGCGGGCCGGGCGATCGTACGGTGAAGACACCGCCACCGACGAGAACTGGGCGGGCCGCCGCCCAGTTCTCGTGGCGCCCGGTGTCGACATCGGTGTGGCAACGAGGAGAGGAACGCGCCAATGGGAGGCAACGACGATGACCACCGAACTCCTCGACCGCGCCCGCGAGGGAGACGGCGACGCGTTCCGCGAGCTCACCGATCCCCATCGCCGCGAGCTGCAGGTCCACTGCTACCGGATGCTCGGGTCGCTGCAAGACGCGGAGGACGCAGTGCAGGACACGCTGCTGGCGGCGTGGCAGGGCATCAGGACGTTCGAAGGTCGTTCGTCGCTGCGGACGTGGCTGTATCGGGTCGCGACGAACCGGTGTCTGAACGTGCGCCGGGCCGCTGACCGCCGGCCGCCCACGGCGCAGTGGCCCGTGCCGGGTGTGACACCCATCGAGCCGACCCGACTCGGTGAGATCACCTGGCTGGAGCCCTATCCCGACGCACTCCTCGCCGAGGTCCACCACGACCCGGGCCCCGAGACTCGTTACGAAACGACCGAGGCGATCTCGCTCGCGTTCATCACCGCGCTACAACAGCTGCCGCCGCGCCAACGTGCGGTGGTCGTGTTGCGTGACGTGCTCGGCTTCCACGCTGACGAGGTCGCCGACGTGCTGGGGTCGACGGTCGAGTCGGTGACGAGCGCGCTCAAACGGGCGCGCGCGACCCTCACGCTGCGGCTGGACCGTTCCGATGATGACGTCCCCCCGCGCCTCGCTCGGCCGCGGAGGCCGAGCTGCTCGATCGTCTCACCCGCGCCTACGACACCGGTGACGTCAACGCGCTCATCGCGCTCTTGACGAACGACGTCGTGGTCGCGATGCCGCCGTTGCCGCTCGAGTACCACGGCCTCGACCTGGCCTTCCGCTTCCATCACGATGTCGTGTTCCGAGACGGCCGCACGTACCGGTTGATCCCGACCCGCGCCAACGGTGAACCAGCCTTTGGCGCCTACGTGCGCGACCCGTCGGGCGGGCCGAGTCACGCCCTGGGACTGATGGTGTTCACCCTGACCGGCGACCGGATTAAGGCGATCACGCGCTTCGACACCGTGATGTTCCCGTACTTCGGACTTCCGCGGTCGCTCCCGTTCTGATCCCACCGGACCGCCCATTTGGCGCCGCGCCCGGTGTCGACACTGTCATGTCCGACCGTCGAGAACGGGTCACGAGCAGCCTGCGGTCCGGAATCGCGGTCATGGTCGACGTCGCGACGGTGACCGGCGCGTTCGTGGCGATGCTGCGCTTCTACAGCCATGGAGCACACGCCGCCCCCCGAGACCGCAATCTCGATCGGTCCGACGCATTCCGCGAACTGTTCGGCAGGGCTCTAACGGAGTTCAAACGAAACCTCACGGCCTGGAATCGCGGGATGACTGATCGCCAAGTCGAGTCGCTGCGCGCGCTGTGCCGCGACAACGGGGTCGCTTTCGAGCCGGAGCATTACTCCCAGATCGACACCGGCCAGTTCGTCGGCTGGATCGGCGGCTCCTCCTACGCCAAGCCATCGCCGTCAGGAGGAACGCCGTACGTCGGCGTCGATCGGCACGGCCGCGTCACCGGACTCGGTGGCGGCATCGTCCACATCAAAGAACACGAGGAGCCACGCAAGTGACAGACGTTCGGCACGCACCGGACTACGAGACCGTGATTCGGATCAACGGCGCGCCCGACGCCGTCTACGACGCGATCACCACCGCGTCAGGACTTACCGGTTGGTGGACCCGCACGGCCGGCCACGGTGAGACGGACGGCGAGCTCCGGTTCTTCATGAACACACCGGAGCCGCTCGTGATCCACGTCGACGTTGCCACGCGACCGTGGAGCGTTCAGTGGACCGTCACCGACTGCCCGTTCCTCGCCGACTGGGTCGGCACTCGCCCCGTGTTCTCCATCACTTCGGTCGGCGACAACGAGTCCGAGGTCCACTTCCGGCATGTCGGCCTGACGTCCGAGCTGGAGTGCATCGACACCTGCAGCCGGAGTTGGGATCATTTCATGCTCAGCTTGCGCGACTACATCGAGACCGGCGTCGGGAGCCCCATGGGAAGCGACGCGGACATCGCCCGGCGTGAAGCGCAGCGAGCCCGATGACGAAGGTCGCCTTCGGAACTCACGCGTCGGTCCTCGTTCCCCACGCCGCTCGAGACGACATCCGTCGCTTCTACTGCGACGTGCTCGGCGGCGAGATCACCAAGGCCGACCCGGAACGAGACTTCGTCCGCCTCGGGGACGACTTCTACATCGGGTTCCTGTACGCGGACGTCGACGACGCGAGCGACTTTCATCGCAGCGCCAGAGCGATGTGGCTGGAGATCAAGTCCGACAACGTGCAAGCGACGGGCGGCTCGATCCTCGAGTCCGGGCTCGTCCGAGAACTCGACGTACCGGATCCTCACCTCTACTTCCAGGCTCCCGGCGGACAGTGCCTCCGGCTCGTCGGCGTCGATGAGAACATGGCGTTCTACGAGGGGCAGGGCGACGGTCCCGACGTAGCCAAGGTCAAGGAATCCCGAGCGAAGGACGTGGAGGGAAGCCACTAGAGCCCGAGACGATGCGCGCGAGCGGTTTGCGACTCGAGTGTTTGATCCAGCATGTCCGCTGGCGCGATGTCCGCGAACCGTGAGGTTGCACTTGCCGGCGGACGTCAGGGGGCGATATCGAGCTCGGCGATGAGGCCGTCGGTCAGCCTGAATCGGTAGTGCAGGTCGACGACGCCGCCGGGGAAGTTGCCTTCAAGGCGGTTGGTCACAAGCCACGAATTGGCGTCGATGGCGTCGGCACCGGTGAGTGTTCGGGTGTACTTGAACTGCGTCGACGCGCGCGACAGCCAGTCGCGAATCTCGTCGCGGCCGCGGTACTCGTGTCCGTCATCCTTCACGACGGCGTCGAGCGCGAATGCGGCGAGCGCCGTCTCCACGTCACGCCGATCGTGTGCGTCTTGGTATCGAGCAACGACCTCGGGAATCTGACTCACGACTGGTGGCGGAGTCCGTCGAGGATCATGGTAAGCAGGCGGCTGCTCTGCTCCTTGGACAGTGCCGCGTTGATGCACATCGGGCTGACGAGTTGCATCAGCTCCGCGCCGTTGACGTCGGTGCGGATTGCGCCCGCGTCTTGCGCGCGGCGGACGATGCGGTCCATCGCGTCGTCGATGCGCTCCTTCGACCGCAGCTTCAGATCAGGGTGCTTGTCGAACGCCTCGTGTAGCTCGTTGAGGAACGTCCGCTTGCCTTGGGCGTACCGCAGGAACGCCTCGAGGAAGGACACCACTGCCGGCCACGGTTCGAGTTCCGCGATGACCTCATCAGCGGTCGCCACCAACTGGTCGACGTCGTCGCGATAGACGGCCTCGACCACATCGATGCGTTGAGGGAAATGGCGGTACAGCGTGCCGACGCCGACGCCCGCTTCACGGGCGATGGCCTCCATCGACGCGCCGCCGCCTTCCTTCGCGAACACATCGCGGGCGGCCGCGACCAAGCGGTCGTAGTTGCGCTGGGCGTCAGCGCGGAGCGGACGCGCCGCCGGCGCGTCGACGGTCTTGCTGGCGACTCGAGTCTTGCTAGCCACGTCGCATCGACCTCAACCGATCCAGACAACTTGCTAAACGGAGGGGCCCTCCGTATAGTAACCGGAGGAAGCTTCCGCTTAGCCAGAGACTGTACCAGCGGAAAGGCCGAAGTCCATGCCCTCGCCACAAACCTTGTTTCGCCCCTCGCCGGCGTCCCCGACGCGCCCGGCGGGGCCGAGGCTGTTTCTGTTCGTGATCCTCGCCGCCCAGCTGATGGTGGTGCTCGATACGACGATCGTGAACGTGGCCCTGCCGCACATCCAGGAGGCGTTCGGGTTCTCGAGCAGCAGCTTGTCCTGGGTGCTCAACGCCTACATCCTCACGTTCGGCGGATTGCTTCTGCTCGGCGCGCGCGCCGGCGACCTGTACGGACGGCGTCGCGTGTTCCTCGGCGGCATCGCGTTGTTCACCGTCAGTTCCCTCGTGGGCGGACTCGCCGTGACCGGGTGGATGTTGCTGACGGCACGAGCAGTACAGGGAGTCGGTGCCGCGTTGGCCGCACCCTCCGCGCTGTCCTTGCTCACAATGGTGTTCCCGGAAGGAGCTGAGCGGGTCCGCGCCATCGGCCTGTACACCACGGTATCGGCTGCGGGCGGGGCGATCGGTCTCGTGTCTGGCGGGTTGCTCACCGAGTTGGTGTCGTGGCGTTGGGTGATGTTCGTGAACGTGCCCATCGGTGTCGCCATCCTTGTCATCGGTCGCCGGATCCTCACGGAGTCGGAGCGTCGACACGGCCGGTTCGATCTCGTCGGTGCCATCACCTCAACCGTCGGCATGAGCGCGATCGTGTTCGGTCTCGTCGAAGCGGGGTCAGCAGGCTGGAGCAGCGCGCTGACAGTCGGCTCACTGGTCGCTGGGGTGATCCTGCTTGCCATGTTCGTGGCGACCGAACGCAGGGCGGAGGAGCCGGTGCTTCCTCTGCGGTTGTTGGCGCATCCCACACGGTCGACAGCGAATGCCGCACGCGGACTTGTCTACGCCGGCATGTACGGGATGTTCTTCTTCCTCGGCCAGTTCCTCCAGGAGATCCAGGGCTACTCGCCCCTGCGCGCCGGCCTCGCGTTCTTGCCGATGCCCGCCTCGGTGTTCCTGTCCTCGCAACTGACCAGCCGAGTGCTCGTTCGCCGATTCCCGCAGAAGGCCGTCATGCTCCTCGGAATCAGCTCGTCGATGGTCGGACTGTTGCTGGTCACGCAACTGCCGACGTCGGCGTCGTACGCGCTGATCGTGACCGCGCTCGTGCTCATGGGCGCGGGAGCTGGTGTGTCGTTCGTCAGCCTCACGTCCGCATCACTGGCCGATGTCGCACCGGGTGATGCGGGCGCGGCATCCGGTCTCATCAACGTGAGCCAGCAACTCGGCGCCGCTGTCGGTCTCGCGGTCCTGGTCACCATCTTTGACTCGGCAACGCACCACGCGGGCTCAGGGATGACCGCCGACACGTTCGTGCACGGCGTGCGGACCGTGTGCTCTGTCGGCGCGGGGTTCGCCGCTTCCGCATTCTCGCTCGTAGCGCTTCTCGTTCGACCCGCACGGCCGACTGACATCGACGACTTCGAGTTCGACGACCTGCTCATCGACGAAGAAGCCGCCGCACTGGCCGAACACGCCGTCATCGAACTCGTCTAGGAGATACCTACAGAAGGTGCGCAGGCGAAGTGTGCTGGGCAGCCAGGACCCACGGGGACAGCTTCGAGTCGTGATCCAGCTGTGCTGACGGCCACGGTCACGACGTCGACCCGTCTCGATAGATACCTCTACATAGGGGTGTCTTGGAGACGCTCGCGCGAACGACGGCGTACGACGGCGAACTGGTCAAGCATTTGTCAAACGAACCACGACGCACCCACCCGCACCGAGCCGGACGGAGGGCACTGCAGACGAGTAAATCCGGGCGCTGACGTGCACGTACACGGATGTAGGCGGACGACGCCGAACCCTCCATCAGGTCGGCCGTCGTTCTCATAACCCGAAGGTCGAGGGTTCAAATCCCGCCCTCGCCACTCTTTCGGGAGCGGGAAAGACACTCGCGTGATGGTCGGGCGCATCGACGCACATCCGGCTCGTGACGTGAGTGCGGATCGTTGCCTCGGCGAACGTCGAGTCCGAAGCGAGCACTTCCGTGACGATCTCGCTCCGGTCAAACTCCTGGCGGCCGTGCCTGCGCTCCAATCGGGTCAACGCATCGAGTACCGCGTCTCGGCAGGTTCTTCCCACGGGTCCACAGTTCCACGGGACACGCGGGCCTCACAGCAATGCGTTCGCTGTCCTCTCAGGCGGTGGCTTGGTAGAAGCGGTCGTAGAGGTCGGCGTCGGGTGCGATGTAGAGGTCTTGGGTGACGCGCACGGTGGAGTGGCCGAGGAGGCGGGAGACGTCTTCGATGCGGGCGCCGGGTTGGGCGAGAGCCCAGATGGCGAACACGTGCCGCAGCGAGTGGAACGTCCACACGAGGGTGCCGTCGTCGTGGCGGGGCCAGCTCGCGGCGGTGGCGGCCGGGTCGAAGACGTTGCGGCGGTAGTTCGACCGCCGCGCCCAACTGCCCCTCGGTGAGGGGAACAGCAGCCCGTCGGCGGGCAGTTCGGCGAGACGACGTTCGACGAGGGCGGCGAGGTCGACGCCCGCGGGGGTGCGGGCCGGGAACATGGTGGTGCGCTTGCTGCGGCTCTTGGGAGGGCCGAGCTTCAAGCCCTTGCGGGTCTCGATGACCTGGCGGTCGACGACGATGCGCCGGCGGGCGACATCGACGCGATCGGCGGTATGGCGGCGTGCTCTCCCCAGCGCAGCCCCGAGTAGGCGACGAGCAGCACCTCTAACTCACGCCACCACAGCTGCGACCGCGTGGCCGCCGCGACGGCGACGGCGTGGACGGCGGCGGCGGTCGGGATGTCGGCCTCCTCGACCAGCCGGCCATGTTCGAGGGCCGGGTCCTCACCCGCCTCGTCGCGCCAGTGCACGCCGCGCAAGACGTCCTGGCGGGCGAGCAAGAAACCTTCCTCGAGCCCGGCGGCGACCAGCGCCGTGAGACAGCGGCGCAGATGGTCGGCCACCGAACGCGTTGACGCCCGATCGAGGATGCGTTGGAAATCGGCGCGGGTCAGCCGGCCGCACTCGACCGAACCGAGCACCGGGGTCACGAACCGCCGGCAATACGACTCCTGCTCCTCGCGATGACGCTCCGACCAGGGCCGCCCCCGCGCCGGCCGACGCGTCGCGTCCAAGTAGTGCGCGACCAACGCGCTGCCGGGAGCCCGGCCCAGGTCGGTCGGCGCGCCCAACCCGAGCCGGTCGACCAGCTCGGCGGCCTTGGCCACCGCCGCGTCACGCGACCCAGCCGTCGTCTCCCGACGACGACCATCCTCCCGCCACCGCACCCGCCAATACCCCCCGCCTCCGGCGGCGGATACGCGGTGACCCCACCCGCAAACACCAACGTCTCACGCTGGCCGCGGACCTGTGCTGTCTTTGCCATGACGGCCTGCGCCACACCCACAACAGGTAGTGGGGGAAACTTGGGGGAGAATCACCTGACTCGGGAACCGACGTCCGTACGACCGGTTCGTACCTGCTGAACAGGCAAGTTGTGGTGGAGACGATGGGACTCGAACCCACGACCCCCTGCTTGCAAAGCAGGTGCTCTAGCCAGCTGAGCTACGTCCCCGCGGGTCCCCAGGCTACGCGCCCGGTCAGGTGACGCCGAGCTGATCGAGGATCCCGAGGTTGTCGTAGTACTGCCGCTCTCGCCGGATCAGCCCCTCGGTCGTCTCCAGCACCACCGCCACGGAGAACGAGATGGTGAGCCCGGTGGCAGGGAGCTCGGAACCGTCCGGCATCTCGAGCGGGCCTTCATGCGTGCCGGTCCACGTCATCTCGAAGGCCACGTCGTCTCCGTCGGCCAGCACCGACCCCAGTGAGATCCTTGCGTCGGGGAACGCCGAGAGCGACGCGTCGAAGCCACTGATCATCTCGTCGACGGACATGGCGATCGGGCTGTCGGGATTGA
>VAWU01000018.1:0-61097 GCA_005888325.1 Actinomycetota bacterium | reverse complement strand
CAAGCTCTCTGCCCACCACGTCTCCCTCGCCAGCTCGATGATCGTCGCCGAGCGCGATTCTCGCAGTCAGTCGCGCGCCACGTGCGGCATCAGCGCGCCGGGCGGGATCTCACCGAAGCGGCCGGCCCGGAAGTCCTCGACGGCCGTCGCAACCTCGGCCTTGGTATTCATGACGAAGGGGCCGTACCACGCCACGGGCTCACCGATCGGTCGGCCGCCGAGGACGATGACCTCGAGGGCCGCGTTGGCCGCCTCCTGGTGCTCGTCCGCGGTGATCTGCAGATGGTCACCGGCGCCGAACACGACCAGCTGGCCGCCGGAAACGGGGCGGCCGTCGGGACCCACCCGGCCGGAGCCGGCGAGCACATACACGAGAGCGTTGAAGTCCTCGCGCCAGGGCAGTTGGAAGCGCGCGCCGGGAGCGATCGTGGCATGGACGAACGTGATCGGCGTGTGCGTCGCGCCCGGGCCCGAGTGACCACCCACCTCACCGGCGACGACCCGCACGAGGGCGCCTCCGTCGGCCGACGACAGAAGGGTGACCTGCTCGCCCTCCAGGTTCTGGTAGCGCGGCTCCACCAGCTTGTCCGCCGCCGGCAGGTTGACCCAGAGCTGCAGGCCATGGAAGAGGCCCCCGCTCACCACGAGCTTCTCCGGCGGCGTCTCGATGTGGAGGATGCCGCCGCCCGCGGTCATCCACTGGGTGGCGCCGTCGGTGATGACGCCCCCGCCGCCGTGCGAGTCCTGGTGCTGGAGGGTGCCGTCAATGATGTAGGTCACGGTCTCGAACCCACGGTGGGGGTGCCACGGCGTGCCCTTGGGTTCGCCGGGCCCGTAGTCGACGGCACCCATCTGGTCCATGTGGACGAACGGGTCGAGCTCCTCGAGCGGCACACCGGCGAAGGCGCGCCGAACGGGAAAGCCCTCTCCCTCGAAGCCGCTCGGCGCGGTCGTGACCCGCGCGACCGGCCGCTCGTGGGCGCCCGGGGCGGGCTCGGGAAGGCGAGGAAGCGTGAGGGTGTCGGCGGTGACGGCTGGCATCGGTCGCTCCTGACGGTCGCGCGATCAACTTCGAATTGAAACCCTGCCGACGTTGGCCTTGTTCCTCTGTCGCATCGCGCCGCTGCTCGCCACCGTTCCTGCTCGAACGACGGCGGTAGCGTGCCCTGGCGTGGACCTGCACGACTACGTCGCCGGGGAGATCGCGACCGACTGCGCGGACGGACTCATCTCCCGCCGTGAGGCGTTGCGCCGGTTGGGCCTGATCGGGCTCGGCACCGTCAGCGCCGGTGCCCTGCTGGCCGCGTGCGGCGGAGGCGATGACACTGCCGGTAAGAGCTCGGGCACATCGCGGGCCGGCGCGCGCTCGACGTCGACCACGACGATCGCGACCCCTCCGGGCGGTGCGGAGGTCGAGTCGATCGTCGTCTCGGGCCGGCAGGCGGTGTTCGCGGCGGCGGCGAAGCCGAAGGGCGCGGTGCTGCTCGTCCACGAGATCTTCGGCCTCACCGATCACTTCCGCTCGCTCACCGGCCGCCTGGCGGGCGACGGCTACTCCGCGATCACCGTCGACCTGGTACCCGACGGCACCCGCACCGTGGGCGATCAGGGCAAGGTCATCTCGATCCTGACCGGAAGCCCCGAGGACCGGTTGCTCGCCGACATGCGGCTCGGTCTCGACGAGCTCGAACGCCGAGCTCCGGGCGCCAAGCTCGCCGTCGTGGGGTTCTGCTTCGGCGGCGGCCTCACCTGGCGGCTGCTCGCCGCGGGAGAGCCGCGCGTCGCCGTCGCGATTCCGTTCTACGGGCCCGCTCCAGATGCGCCGGACTTCTCGCGCTCCAGAGCCGCCGTGCTCGCGATCTACGGCGAGCTCGACGGTCGAGTCAACGCCACGCGTGACACCGCCGTGTCCGCGCTGCGCAGAGCGGGGCTCACCTATGAGGTGCGGACGTTCCCGGGCGCCGACCACGGGTTCTTCAACGACACGGGCGCTCGCTACAACGCGACGGCTGCCGCCGACGCGTATCGCGACGTGCTCGACTGGTTCAGCCGTTACCTAGGTTGACCATTGCGACTCCTCGACGACCTCCCATGCGACCAGCCCGAAGCCGGCAATGGCCGCGAGCGCCAGCACCAGCACGTCGCTCGGCGAGAACCCGGTCGGCGGCACGTACGCAGACACCGGCTGCACTTCGTCGAAGTTGGGCGGGAGCGTGGAGCGGGTGGTGGCCGCCAGGGCGAAGACTGCGACCGAGTCGGGCACCGAGAGCGTGGATCCCAGCACCAACGGCGGCGGGAGCGACGCGGCCACCGGCGCCGAGGTGGGCGGCGTGGGGACAAGTGCGGTGGCTGCCGGTTGAGTCTGTGCGCTCGCCGCGCCCGGCCGGCGGGGTGATGGCAGGGGAGCCGGCGCCGGCGTCTGCGCGGGGGCGGTCGCGGGTGGTTGCGTCGGCGGTGGGGGTGGCTGCGTCGGCGGAGGCGGTGGCTGCGTCGTAGGAGGAGGGGGCTGCGTCGTCGGCGTGGTGTCGGGCACGCTCGTGGTGGTGTCGGGCACCGACGTCGTGGACGCGGCACCGACCGAGTTCGCGGGCGTGCCGGCCGCGAGCGCGGTGCCGGCCCACAGGAGCAGCCCGAGCGCGCACAGCGTCAGGCCGCTGGCCGTCACGAGGCCACGCGGGTAGCTCCGTCGGGATGTCGGTCGGAACATGAGTCTCGTGCACCCGGCCGACACGGTCGGCTGGGCGGCGCGGGCCCCTCGACCCGCACGATTTGTGCCCCCCTCACTGCCGTATGTGTTGATCCGTACGATAACGCCCGGCTTGGGGATCGGCCATAGGTCCGACGGTTAGGGTAGGCCCGTGCCCGAGCTGCCTGAGGTGCAGGCCTTGGCCGAGCGGCTCGACGCCGTCCTCGCCGGCGCGCGCTTCGAGGGCGCCACCGCCCTCCAGTTCTCGGCGCTGAAGACCTACGACCCTGCGCCCGAGGCACTCGTGGGACGCGACCTCGTCGAGGTGGGCCGGCGCGGGAAGTTCCTCGTGTTCGCTTTCGCGGGCCCGGCCGGCCCCGGAGGCCGCGAGCAGGGCTCCGAGCCCGCCCTGCGGCTGCTCCTGCACCTGTCGCAGGGCGGGAGGGTCGACGTGGAGGACCCGCCCAAGGCGACGCGACCCAAGAACGGCGTCGTGCGCCTACGCTTCGCCGGTCGTCCGAGCGTGCTCGTGAAGGAGTTCGGTACCGAGCGGAAGGCGGGCTGGTGGGTGCTGGCGGCCGCCGACCCCGGACCGCTCGACCGACTCGGCCCCGACGTGCTCTCCGACGAGTTCACCGACATCGTCCGTACCGGCGACGATACCCGGCGCGTCCACACGATCCTTCGGGACCAGCGTTCGGTGGCCGGGGTCGGCAGGGGATACTCCGACGACATCCTGCACCGGGCCCGCCTCTCGCCGTACGCCACGCTCGCCGGCCTCTCCAGCGACGAGCGCGACCGGCTCGTTGCGGCGATCCACGAGGTCCTCGCCGAAGGGCTGGAGGCGGAGCGCAAACGTACGGGCGGTCTGCCCCCCAAGGTGGGCGACCATTGGGTCGTGCACGGGCGCTACGGCCAGCCCTGCCCCGTGTGCGGAGCCGATCTCCGGCGTGTCTCGTACGAGTCGCACGAGGTGACGTACTGCCCCACGTGTCAGACCGGTGGAAAGGTGCTCGCGGACCGCCGCCTGTCGCGACTCGTGCGTTGAGGCGTCAAGCCGTCAAGCCGTCGCGCGCGACGCCGCCTCACCTTCGAACGCAGCCGCGCGCACGCCGCGTTCGGCGAGCGCGGCGAGGAACGGGATCGGCTCGACGAGGGCAGCCAACCCGGCCGCACCCGGCCGCAGCAAGCGGCCGTCGACGGCCCAGCGGGCGGCCAGAGCCACCACCGCGCCCGCGGCCATCGCGGGGCGATCGACGACGCCGAGCACGCATTCGTCGCGCCCGCTGCCCTGCCGTCCGCGCACCTCGACGCGCAGCGCGCCGAGGCCGCCCTCGGGGTGCGGCGGTCGCAACATCGGCAGGCGGGCCGTCAGCCGGTCGCGACGGTTGGCTCCGAGGTGCGCGGTCACCCTTCGCACCCCCGGGAAGCTCGGCAGCAACAACAGCGGATCCGGCAATGCGGCCCGGTAGCAGTCGACTCCACCCACCGGTTCGGGGAACCAGCACAGCTCGCGGCCGGAGCCCCCGGGGCGCCGCATCCAGGTGCCGTCGCGCCACTCGAAAGCATGGTCGCCGAGGGCGCGATGGTGCTCGCGCGCACATGCGGGACCACCCGTGCCGAGCTTGGCGACGTGGATCTCCTCGACCGCGTCGAACTCGGATGCCGCGTGCGCGGCCAGCACGCACGACAGGCCGGGCGAGAACCCCGCGCCCAGCACGATGTGCAGCCCCCGCTCGCGTGCCTCGCTGTCCAGCTCGAGCAGTGCGCGGATCTCCCCCACCGAGTCGGTGACGGAGACGACGTGGGCCCCCACCTCCAGTGCCGCCTCGGCCAGCGGGCGCTGGGCCACGGGCGCAGTGAGCAACATGACGTCGGCGCCGTCGATGGCCTCGGCGGCGGACGACACGTGACGCGCGGGCTCGCCGAGCGCGCCCACGACGTCGGACGCACGCGCCGTCTGGGACTCGACGAGCGCCAGGTCGTCGAGGGGGCCCGTCGACAGGAGCTGGCGGGCGGCGCGCCCGCCCACCGCGCCTGCGCCGACGATGACCGCGCGCATGCCTCTCGCGCCTATCGGAAGTCCGGCCCGGAGAGCTCGCGCCAACCGCCGCCCTGCGGTGGCACTCCTCCGCGCCCGCGAAGGCGCAGTGCACCCGCGATGAGACCGGCAACTCCCAACGCCAACATGGCTCGACGGATCACTTTCACGTGGGGCTAGCTGGAATCGAACCAGCGACCTCATCCTTATCAGGGATGCGCTCTAACCGGCTGAGCTATAGCCCCCGACGACGGTCGCTCAGGGTAGTCGGCTCAGATGACGGGACGCGATGAAGTGTCCTCTTCGAGCACGGTGACCTCGACCCCGCCGACGACATCGCTGATCAGGTTGTAGAGGACGACCAGCAACACGTTCGCGCCGGTGCCGACCACCACGAGCACCAGGCCGCCGAGTGCCGAAGCTTCGAGGATCCGGCCGCCCCGGAACCGGTAGTTGTTGTCCTGGCTGTTGGCAGTCGACTGGGCGGCGCCGGCGGCGTCGGTGGCCGGGCCGGCCCCGACGAGCTCGCCCACGAAGTTCTCCGCGTTGTCGCGCACACCGGTCGCCGAGGCGACCTCCCAGAGCG
Organism: Actinomycetota bacterium; assembly: GCA_005888325.1. Taxonomy (NCBI): domain Bacteria; kingdom Bacillati; phylum Actinomycetota; species Actinomycetota bacterium. The sequence continues at coordinate 55,784 of VAWU01000018.1, read as the reverse complement.
CGAAGCCCGCAACCAGCACCACCAAGAGGATGCTGAGGTAGAACAACACCGAGAACCGCAGCACGGTCCACGGATCGACTTTGCGAATGACGCGGCGGACCCGGCGACCTTGCGGCAAACGTTGGCTCCTCGTGTGGGACCGGCGCCCCGACCCTACCGTCCGCCACTCCGGCGTTCGGACCACCCCGCGGCGCGGGCGCGTGCGGTCGCACGCGCCACACCCCACTGCACCGTGACACGCACATCGCGCCCGCGAGGCTCGTAGGTCAGCACGCGGGCGCCGTTGGCCTCGGCCAGCGTGGTCGCCGCCGCCCTGCTCCCGGCGGCACCCGCGAGCGCGGCCGCATCGGCGGCGGCGCGTGCGTGGGCCCGGGCGACGGCCGCCTCACCGAGCCGACCGATGGCCACGACCAGGGTTGCCGCCAACAACAGCACCACCGCCAGCAGCGGCAGCACCGACCCGCGCTCCGCTTCGTTCATCGTCGCCTCCTCGGGCGCGTTTGCACGTTGCGGGGAAGCGGTGGTGTTGCCCGCCAGGCGGGCGATCAGTCGCTTTCGTCGGCGGCGAGGATCGGGGCCACCGCGGCCACGCTCTGACCCTCGTCGAGGTTCATCACCCGGACCCCGGTGGCGTCGCGGCCCTGCGACGAGATCTCGCGCACAGGCACCCGGATCGTGGTGCCGCCGGTGGAGATGCCGAAGATCTCGTCCTCGAGGCCGACCATCAACGCAGCCACGACATAGCCGCGCCGGGCCGTGAGCTTGATGCCGCGCACGCCCTGGCCGCCGCGTCCTTGGCGGTTGAACTTCTCGAGTTGTGTGCGCTTGCCGTAGCCCGCGTCGGTGACGATGAGGATGCTCGCGTCATCGCGGGCCACGTCGCACGACACGACCTCGTCGCCCTGACGCATGCGCATGCCGCGGACGCCCGCGGCCGAGCGGCCCATGGGCCGCACGTCGTCCTCGCTGAAGCGGATCGTCATTCCATTGCGCGACACCATGAAGATGTCGTCGTCGCCGCTGGTCTGGATCACCCGGACGAGCTCGTCGGCGTCGTTGAGGTTGATGGCGATGAAGCCCTCGCGCCGGCTCTTGTCGTACTCGCTCATGAGCGTCTTCTTCACGTGCCCGAGCCGGGTGGCGAAGAACAGGTGGCGCTCGGTCTCGTAGGTCCGCGTGTCGATGATCGCCTCGATGCGCTCGTCGGGCGCGAGCGGCAGGAGGTTGACGATGGCGGTGCCCTTCGCCGTGCGCTCCTTCATCGGGATCTCGTGCGCCTTGAGCCGGTAGACCTTGCCCCGGTTCGAGAAGAACAGCAGGTAGGCGTGCGCCGTCGTGTGGATGATGCGGGTGACGAGGTCTTCCTCCTTCAGCCGCGCGCCCTGCACGCCGCGCCCGCCCCGGCCCTGCGTGCGGAAGGCGCCGGCCGAGGTGGACTTCACGTAGCCCGCCTTGGTCATGGTGATGACGAGCTCTTCGTCGTCGATCAGGTCCTCGAGGTCGATCTCGCCGGGGTCGTAGGTGATCTCGGCGCGACGCGGCGTCGCGAACTTGTCGCGCACCTCACCGAGCTCGGTCTTGATGACGCCGCGCAGCTTGGCGTCGTCGTTGAGGATGGCCTCGAGCTCGTCGATCTCGGCGCGCAGCTTGGCCATCTCGCTCTCGAGGTCGCTCCGGCCCAGCCGGGTCAAGCGGCTCAGCTGCATGTCGAGGATGTGCTCGGCCTGTACCTCGCTGAACTCGAACGGGGCCGCCATCAGCCCGGTGCGCGCCGACGCCTTGTCGTCGGATCCTCGAATGAGCGTGATGATCGCGTCGATCATGTCGAGCGCCTTGATCAGGCCTTCGACGATGTGGGCGCGGCGACGCTTCTCCTTCAGGCGGTGCTCGGAGCGGCGGGTGATGACCTCGACCTGATGGCTCACGTACGCCGTGAGGGCCTGCACCAGGTTGAGGGTGCGCGGCACGCCGTCGTCGAGCGCAACCATGTTGACGCCGAAGCTCGTCTGCAGCGGGGTGTGCTTGTAGAGGTTGTTGAGGACGACGTTGGCGTTGGCGTCGCGCTTGAGCTTGACGACCAGGCGGGTGTTGTTGCCGGACGACTCGTCGTTGATGTCGGCGACGCCGTCGAGCTCGCGCGCGGTGACGAGGTCGGCGATCTTGGTGAGGATGGCCGCGGGCGATGCCTGGTAGGGCAGCTCGGTGACCACGATGAACGTGCCCTTCTTGCCCTCCTCGATCTCGGCGCGGGCCCGCATGCGGATCGAGCCGCGGCCGGTGCGGTAGGCGTCGAGGATGCCGGCGCGCCCGAGGATGAGCGCTCCGGTCGGGAAGTCGGGGCCCTTGACGAACTGCATGAGGTCGTCGGGCGTGGCGTCGGGGTGGTCGATGAGGTGGACGGTGGCGTCGACGACCTCGCCCAGGTTGTGGGGCGGGATGTTGGTGGCCATGCCGACCGCGATGCCCTGACTCCCGTTGACCAGCAGGTTGGGGAACCGGCTCGGCAGCACGACGGGCTCCCGGAACTCACCCGAGTAGTTGTCGACGAAGTCGACGGTCTCCTCGTCGATCCCCGCCAGCATCTCGTTGGCGAGCGTGGCGAGGCGGCACTCGGTGTAGCGCTCGGCGGCCGGCGGGTGGTCGGGCGACCCGAAGTTGCCGTGGCCGTCGATCAACGGGTGCCTCAGGCTGAAGTCCTGCACCATGCGCGCGAGCGCGTCGTAGATCGCCGACGGGCCGTGCGGGTGGTAGTTGCCCATCACGTGTCCCGTCACCCGGGCGCACTTCATGTGCTGGCGGTCGCTCCTAGCCCCCACGTCGAGCATGCCGTAGAGGATGCGGCGATGCACGGGCTTGAGGCCGTCGCGCGCGTCGGGCAGCGCCCGCTCGACGATGACCGACATCGCGTAGTCGAGGAAGGAGCGCTCCATCTCCTCCTGGAGCTCGATCGGCTCGATCGAACCGAACCTCGAACCGGTACCGGACTCGCCGTTGCCGTCGTCGGGGGGCGGTGCGGTGCGACGTGGACTCACCTGGCCACCTCCTTCGTCGGTGGCGGTGAGCCGGGCTGCTGTGCTTGCTGAGAGCTGCGCTCCTCCGCTCCGCTTCGGTGCTCGCTCATATGTCCAAGAACCTCACGTCCTTGGCGTTGGTGACGATGAAGTGCTTGCGCAGCTCGACGTCGTCACCCATGAGGATGCTGAGCACCTCGTCGGCGATCGCGGCCTGCTCCACCGACACCTGCAGCAACGTGCGCCGCGCCCGCTCCATGGTGGTCTCGCCGAGCTCGTCGAAGTCCATCTCGCCGAGGCCCTTGAGCCGGTTGAACTCCCACTTCTTGTCGGCGTTCTCCGCGAGGAACCGTGTCTTGGCGGCGTCGTCCTTCAGATAGGTCTTCTCCTTCCCGACCACGACCGAGAAGAGCGGCGGCTGCGCGATGTAGACGTAGCCGGCTTCGACGAGCGGCTTCATCTGTCGGAAGAAGAACGTGAGGAGCAACGTGCGGATGTGGCTGCCGTCGACATCCGCGTCGGCCATGATGATGACCTTGTGGTAGCGGGCCTTGTCGATGTCGAATTCTTCGCCGAGGCCCGCGCCGATCGCCGTGATGAGGGTCTGGATCTCGTTGTTCTTCAACATCTTGTCGATGCGCGCCCGCTCGACGTTGAGGATCTTGCCCCGGATGGGCAGGACTGCCTGGAACTCGGGGTGGCGCGCCTTCACCGCGGAGCCACCCGCGGAGTCGCCCTCCACGATGAACAGCTCGGCTTCGCGCGGGTCGCGCGACGAGCAGTCGGTGAGCTTGCCCGGGAGACCGGCCCCCTCGAGGGGTGACTTGCGCCGGGTGGCGTCGCGCGCCTGGCGGGCGGCGACCCGCGCCCGCGCCGCCTGTGTCGCCTTCTGCACCACCTGGCGGGCCTCGGTCGGGTGCTCCTCGAGCCAGTCGGCCAGCTTCTCGTTGGTGGCCCGTTCGACGAGCGAGCGCATCGGGACGTTGCCGAGCTTGGCCTTGGTCTGGCCTTCGAACTGAGGGTCGCGCAGCTTCACCGCGACGATGGCGGTGAGGCCCTCGCGGATGTCCTCGCCGAGGAGGTTGTCGTCCTTCTCCTTGAGATGGCCCTTGGCCCGGCCGTACTTGTTGACCACGTTGGTGAGGGCCTTCTTGAAACCCTCCTCGTGCATGCCGCCCTCGACGGTGGCGATGCCGTTGGCGAAGCTGTGGATCGCCTCGTAGTAGCCCGTGTTCCACTGGAGGGCGATCTCGATCTCCTGGTCGTCCTCGGTCGCCTCGAACGACGACACCCGCTTGAAGAGCGCCTCCTTCGACTCGTTGAGGTGGCGCACGAAGTCGACGATGCCGCCCGCGTAGAGGTAGGTGACGGCTTGCTCGTGGCCCGGGCGCTCGTCGGCGAAGCGGATCTCGAGGCCCTTGTTGAGGAACGCCATCATCTGCAGGCGCTCGAGCACCGTCTGGGCCCGGAACTCGGTGTCCTCGAACACGCTGGAGTCGGGCCAGAACGTGACGGTGGTGCCGCGGCGGCCGCGCGGTGCCTTCCCGGTCACCTGCAGCTTCCCTTGGACCCGCCCGCCCTTGGCGAACTCGAGCAGATGGTGGTTGCCCTCTCGGTCGATCTCGAGGACCAGACGCGACGAGAGCGCGTTGACCACCGACACCCCGACGCCGTGGAGGCCGCCGGACACCTTGTAGCCGCCGCCCCCGAACTTGCCCCCGGCATGGAGGGTCGTGAGCACGACCTCGGCCGCGGACTTCTTCTTGTCCTGGGGGTGGGGGTCGACCGGGATGCCGCGGCCGTCGTCGGCCACGCGGCACCCGCCGTCGGCCAGGAGGGTCACCTCGATGAGCGTGCACTCACCGGCCATCGCCTCGTCGACGGAGTTGTCGACGACCTCCCAGACGAGGTGGTGGAGGCCGCTCGGGCCGGTGGACCCGATGAACATGCCCGGCCGTTTCCGGACGGGCTCGAGGCCCTCGAGGACGGTGATGTCCTTGGCCGCGTAGGAGCTCGACTTCGTGCCCGCGCGGGGCGCTTTCTCGTCGTCTTCTGGCATGGCGCTGATGGCCACTAGGCGCGACCTTTCACAAGAGCATCGTCACAGAGATCGTCAGGTGTGGAACGGGGCCTTTTGCGAGCGAAAGTGCTGGTCAGAGGCCCGAAACGCGATGCCTTCAGTTTATCAGAGGGGGGTGTCAACGAGCGCGAACCCGCACCTCGACGCGCGTGACGGCGCCAGCCCCCGCGACCGAGCCGAGACGCTCCAGGATGTCGGCCTGCAGGTAGGTCAGCTGGGTGTGCCAGATGGGCTCGTCGACCCCGACGACGAGCACCCCTCGCGCCAGCGAGACGGGCCACGAGTGGTCGGCCACCACCGGTCCCACCACATCGGCCCAGTGGGAGAACACCGCGCCGAGCATCGCCGCGCCCGGCCCTCCCAGGCTGCGCGCCACGCGGTCGAGGGAGTCGCCGAGCGGTCGGGGGCCGTGTCCCTCACCACCGTGTCCCTCACCGGCTTCGTCGTCTCGCCGGCCGCTCACGTGACCCGCCCGTCGGTGACACGCACGACGAGGTCGGCCGTGACGCCGGGGGGGACGCGGCCCGCGGTCGTGAGCACGGCCTGGCGCGACGGCAGGTGCGTGACCAGGGCGGCGGCGCGCGTCTCGTCGAGCTCGGAGAACACGTCGTCGAGCAGCAGCACCGGCGACTCCCCGACGCTCGTGGTCACCACCGCGTGCGCCGCGAGCCGGAGCGCGAGCGCGAGCGAGCGCTGCTCGCCCTGCGAGCCGTGGGTGCGGGCCGGCATGCCCCCGACGGTGAGGACGAGCTCGTCGCGGTGCGGTCCGACCAGGCTCACCCCGCGCCGCAGCTCGTCGACGCGCGCGTTCGCGAGCGCGTCCCCCAGCCCTGTGGCACGCCATGACGCGTCGTAGACCGCCGCGACCTCGCCCGCGGAACCGGCGCGATCGCCACTCACCTGCGCGTACGCCTTGGTCAACTCCGGTTGCAGACGGTCGAGCAGCTCCTCACGCGCCGCGCCCAGCGCGTCACCCGTCTCCGCGAACTTCGCGTCCCACACGTCGAGCGTGGCGAGCAGCTCCGCGTCCGCCCGCTGGGCTGCGGCCTGACGCAACAGCGTGTTGCGCTGCCGCAAGATGCGGTCGAGGTCGGCACGCAGCGCGTCGTTGCGCGGGTGGAGCGCGACGAGCACGTCGTCGATGTAGCGCCTTCGCTCGCTCGGCCCGGCCTTCACGAGCGCGAGGTCGTCGGGGGAGAACACGGTCGTGCGCAACGCGCCGAGCAGGTCGCGGGCCCGCCGGAGCGGTTGGCGGTTCACCGCCACGCGCCCGCGCCCGCTCGTCGGGATCTCAGCCTCGAGGAGCAGCTCGCGGTCCTCGCGCTGCCCTTGGGCACGCACGACGGCCCGTGCGCACCCCTGACGCACGAGCGCGTCGTTCGGCACGCCGCGGAAGGACGAGAGAGCGGCGAGGTAGCCGATCGCCTCGAGCAGGCTGGTCTTGCCCTGTCCGTTGTCGCCCTGCACGACGGTGAGGCCCGGCGCGAACGACAGGTCGAGTGATTCGTAGTTCCGGAAGTCGGTGAGCCAGAGGCGGTCGAGCCGCACGGGTCTACGAGACCCGGACGGGCATCAGCAGGTAGAGGTAGTCGGACCCGCCGGTGGGTCGAACGGTCGCCGGCTTGAGCGCGTCGAGCGTCTCCAACTGCACCTCGTCGCCCGGTATCGCCTCGACGCCGTCGATGAGGAACTCGGGGTTGAAGGCCACGACCATCTCGTTGCCCTCGTACTTGGCGTCGAGGTCCTCGTGCGCCGTGCCCACGTCCTGAGTGATGGCGGTGAGCTCGAGCCCGTCGGCCTTCAGCGCGATCCGCACCGGTGTCGCCTCGCGGGCGAGCAGCTTCACGCGTCGCACCGCGTCGAGCAGCGGCTCCCTGCCGACGATGGCGCGGTTGGGATAGGCGCTCGGGATCAACTGCCGGTAGTTGGGGAACTCCCCCTCCAGCAGGCGCGTGCGCATCCGCACGTTGCCCACCTCGAAGCTCGCCGCGTCATCCGCGAGCCGCAGGGTGACGTGCTCCGCCCCCGCGAGCAGCCGTGTCAGCTCGCCCAGCGCACGCGACGGCACGAGCACGCTCTGCCCCTCGCGCAGCACGCTCGTGCCCGGTAGGTCACGCAGCGCGAGCCGGTACGAGTCGGTGGCAACCATGCGCAGCCCGCCCGCCTCGGCTGCCATCAGCACGCCTGTGAGGATCGGACGGGCGTCGTCGTGGCTGGCCGCAGGAACCACCTGACGCAATGCCTCCGCAAAGTCGGCTGCGGCCAGCGTGACCGCCTCGCCCGTGGGCTGGGGGACCCGCACGAACTCCTCAGCGGGCAGCACGCGCACTGCGAACTGTGACCGACCGGAGGAGATGCGAGCTTCACCCTCGTCGACCTCGAACACGACCGCCCCGGGCTCGAGCGCTCGCACGATGTCGGTGATGAGCCGGGCAGGTACGACGCACACGCCCTCGTCGTCGACGCTGACCTCCGTCTCGACCTGGATGGTCAAGTCGAGGTCGCTCCCGGTCACCTGCAACGAGGAGTCCGAAGCCTCCATGCGTACACCGGAGAGGACCGGCAACGCGCCCCCGCGTGTGGCAGCAGCTCGGGAAGCCGTCGCCAGCGCTTCCTGCAACGCGTCACGTTCGGATCGGAACTTCACGCCAACCTCGCCTCAGTTGTTCTTGTCTCAAAAGAGGAAGTTCCCAAGAGGAAGTAATAAGCCCTGTGGACTGTGGATGTCGAGGTTGCCCGGCTGGTCAGGGCCACTTTCGTCGTCCCCCCTCCGTCCCCAGCTTCGCGCGACGAAGACGGGTCGCGCGACAGGGCCTGGGGACGAGACCGATGTCGTCCACATCCGAAGCAGGTGTCGTCCACGGGGTTATGCCCTGCTCTTGACCCGATGGGTCAGCTCGGTGACCTGCTCGTAGATCGACCGCTTCTCCTTCATCAGCGTGGCGATCTTGTCGACGGCGTGGATGACCGTCGTGTGATCGCGACCGCCGAACTCGCGTGCGATGGCCGGGTAGCTCAGGTCGGTCATCTCCCGGAAGACGTACATGCTGATCTGGCGGGCGGTGACGAGGGGCCGGCTGCGGCTCTTGCCGCAGAGCTCGTCCGCGGTGAACTCGAACATCTCCGAGGTCGCTTCCAAGATGGCCCGCGGGGTGACGGGGCGGGGCTCGTTCGAGCTGATGAGGTCGCCGAGGACCCGCTCGGCCAAGGTGTGGGTGAGCGGCTCCCGGTTGAGGCTGGCGAAGGCGGAGATACGGATGAGTGCGCCTTCGAGCTCACGGATGTTCTGCGTGATGTGTGTCGCGATGTACTCGAGCACCTCCGGAGGCATCGGCGTGCGCTCACCCTCGGCCTTCTTGCGCAAGATGGCGAGACGGGTCTCGAGCTCGGGCGGCTGCACATCGGTGATCAGGCCCCACTCGAAGCGGCTCCGCAGGCGGTCCTCGAGGGTCGCGATGGACCGCGGCGGTCGGTCGGAGGAGATGACGATCTGGCGCCCCGAGCCGTGCAGGGTGTTGAACGTGTGGAAGAACTCCTCCTGCAGGCCCTCTTTGTTCTCCATGAACTGCACGTCGTCGACGAGGAGCACGTCGCACTCGCGATAGCGCCGCTTGAAGATGGTGGTCGTGTTCGTGCGGATCGCATCGACGAACTCGTTGAGGAACGTCTCGGTGGACACGTAACGCACGCGCAGGGCCTGGTAGTTCTCGCGCACGTAATGGCCGATGGCGTGGAGCAGGTGGGTCTTGCCCAGCCCGGCGCCGCCGTAGATGAAGAGCGGGTTGTACGACCGGGCCGGTGTCTCGGCGACTGAGAGCGCGGCAGCGTGCGCGAAGCGGTTCGACGCGCCGATCACGAACGCGTCGAAGCTGTACTTGGGATTCAGTGGCAGCTCGTCGGGAGCCCGCTGTTCCGCCACCGCCGCCAGCGCGCCGTCTTCGGACGGAGACAGGTTGTCGGGCAGGGCCCCGAGCACGGCCCGGTCGATGTCGACGGTCGCACGCTCGGTGTGGACCTCGATGACGAGGTCGGAGGTACGGCCTGCCACCTCGCCGATCACGCTGCGCACGAGCTCCCCGTAGCGCGACGCGATGCGCTCACGGGCGACACCGTTGGGGACCCCCAGGACGAACGTGCCGTCCCGGAACTCGACCGGCCACGCGGTCTCGAACCACGTCTTCCAAGCCGAGTCCGCGATACGGGTGCGGAGGACGGCGACGCAGGAGGTCCACAGGTGCTCAGCCGTCATCACCAGCCCGAACGTCTCCTCGGCTTCAAGCTCGTCCACAACCCCGTCCACACCTGTGGACAACGGCCAACGACCTGCACGCCGCCGAGCCGAGCGTCGTGCCGGTTCAGCAAGGCCCCGGGGGAAGTGAGCGACCCTTGTCCGCCAGGCGGGGTCGTTCCGGGGGTGGCTGGAGCACCGTAGCACCCGCCTCCCCGGCCAGGACAAGGCCGATGGTGCGATGCAGGTCAGGGCGCTCGCGGCTCGGGTTGCCGGTGTGACGGGCGTCCTCTAGCCTCATCCGCCGGCGAGGAGGCCATGAGTGAAGCGCACGTATCAGCCCAACAACCGCAAACGGGCCAAGCGGCACGGGTTTCGGCACCGGATGTCGACGCGCGCGGGGCGGGCGATCGTGCGGGCGCGGCGGCTCAAGGGTCGCCACCGCCTGTCGGCCTGATCTGGCGCGTGCGCGACCGTGCGACGTTCGCCGCGCTGCGGCGGTCGGGATGCCGGGTGACACGGGGCCCGATCACGGTAACCTGGCTTCCAGGCAAGCCCACCGAACCACCCCGGGTCGCGTACGCAGTCGGTCGTGCGGTCGGTCCGGCCGTCGTGCGGAACCGCGTTCGACGACGGCTGCGAGCGATCACCGGCGAGTCCTGCAACCTGCTGCGCCCCGGGGCCTACCTCATCCGAGCCGCCCCCACTGCGGCCACCCAGTCCTATGGAGAGCTGAGCGCAATCGTGTCCACCGCCCTTCGAGCCCTCCCCGACCCGCGCACATGACCACCGCCAACCCGAGCCCGCCGTCCTGGGCGCAACGTGGGCTTCGCGTCGGTATCAACGTTTACCAGACCGTGAGAGCCGGTCGGCCCTCTCCATGTCGTTTCACGCCATCCTGCTCGAACTATGCGCTCGAGGCGATCGAAACACACGGAGCGTGGCGTGGGCTCCGCCTCGCGACACGGCGTGTGGCGCGCTGTCACCCATGGGGTGGTTTCGGGCTCGACCCCGTGCCGCCGACGCCGGATCGAAAGGCCGCGTGACGTGGTCGACCTGAGCCTGATCCTGGCGGCGGCGGACAAGACGGCGCCAAAGAAGTTCTGGATCCTCGACCCCCTCTACACCGTCCTGGGGCACACCTTCGCCTGGTTCTACGGGATCGTCGGCGACTACGGGCTGTCGATCGTCCTCCTGACCGTCGCGGTCAGGGTGCTGTTGATCCCGCTGACGATGAAGCAGATCCGGTCGATGCAGGCGATGCAGCGCCTCCAACCCGAGATCAAACGACTTCAGCAGAAGTACAAGGACGACCGCCAGAAGCTGAACGAAGAGACGATGAAGTTCTACAAGGAGAACAAGGTCAACCCCCTCTCGGGTTGCCTGCCCCTCCTGTTGCAGATGCCGCTGTTCATCGTCCTCTACCGCCTGATCAGAGACCTCGTCCCCAAGTCGGCGAGCGGTGTGGTCGGCAAGCCGAAGCACATCCCCAAGGACAGCGAGCTGTACCACGCGCTGGTGAAGGAAGCGGGGACGATGAAGGCGTGGGGCATGGACCTCGCGGAGCGTGCCACGACCGTGCACGGGCTGGGGAAGGCATGGCCGTACTACGTGCTGATCGCGTTCGTCGTCGCGACGGGCTGGTACCAGCAGCGTCAGACCACGGCTCGTCAGGCCGCCGACGGCGCGGTGAACCAGCAGGCCCAGATGATGGGCAAGATCTTCCCGATCTTCTTCGGGTTCATCTCCCTCACCATCCCGGCCGGCGTGGTCGTGTACTTCGCGACGTCGAACGTCTGGCAGATCGCGCAGCAGTCGATCATGTTCCGCAAGAAGACGACACCTTCGGGCGATGTCAAGCCGGTCATCCCGCAGCCCGACCCGGAGCCGCCGAAGGGCACGAAGCCGGCGGCCAAGGCGGAGCCCAAGCCACGGCCGCAGTCCGGCCGGGCCCAGCGCCCGGGCGGGAACGGGGCCCGCCCATCCCGCGGCGGGGCCCGGTCGAAGGGGAAGCCCAAGAGGAGGTAGGCGCCGGTGGAGTGGGTGGAGGTCACCGGTCGCTCGGTGGAAGAGGCCAAGGAGGCGGCGCTCGATCAGCTGGGGGTCGATGCGCAGGAGGCCGAGTTCGAGGTGCTCGAGGAGCCACGGAGCGGCTTCCTGGGCCGTCTGCGGTCGGAGGCACGGGTGCGGGCCCGGGTGCTGCCGACCGCGCCCCGCCCCAAGCTGGAGCGCCGTGACCGTCGTGACCGCCGGCCCGCACGCGACCGGAAGCAGGCTCGCCCCCCGGCGGCCCGCGCCGCGTCCCGGCCGAAGCCCGAGAAGCCGGCGGCAGAGAAGGAGAGCGTCATGACCGAAGCACCGACCCTGGCCGAGGAGGCGGAAGCGGCGAAGGAGTTCCTGGTCGGGCTGCTGGACGCGCTCGACGCCGACGCCACCGTGTCCAGCCGCATCGTCGAGGAGGAGACGATCGAGGTGGCCGTGACCGGGGGCGACCTCGGGCTGCTCATCGGGCCGAAAGGACAGACGCTGGCCGCGGTCCAGGAGCTGACGCGCACCGTCGTCCAGCGCCGTCTGGGCGGGCGCCGGGGGCGGCTCCTCGTCGACGTCGCGGAGTACCGCCGGAAGCGCCGCGCCGCGCTCGAGCGCTTCACGACCGAGGTGGCCGAGCAGGTGCGAGCCACGGGCACGGCGACGTTGCTCGAGCCCATGACGCCGCCCGACCGCAAGATCGTCCACGACACCGTGAACGCCATCGAGGGCGTCTCCACGAGCTCGGAGGGCGAGGAGCCGTACCGCCGGGTGGCGATCACGCCCGACGCGACCCCCTGATCGCCGACCCCGGGCCGGGCTCGGCGGAACAGGGCTCCTTCCCGTCGGCGCTCGTCGCTGTCCTCGAGGAGGCCAGCGGGCTCGGGTTCCTGGGCCCGGGCCCGGTTCGCCCGCACCTCGAGCACGCCGCCGGCTTCGCCGAAGCCCTGGGCCCGGAAGCACCACCGAGTTCGGCCGTCGACCTGGGGAGCGGCGGCGGGGTGCCCGGCCTGGTGCTCGCGACGATGTGGCCGGCCACGTCGTGGACGTTCGTGGAGGCGCACCGGCGTCGTGCGGCGTTCCTCGAGGCGGCGGCGATGCGACTGGGGTGCTCCGCCCGGGTCGACGTCGTGGCCGAGCGAGCCGAGCTCGTCGGGCGCGACCCGGCTCATCGCGGCGCGTACCGGGTGGTGGTGGCCCGAAGCTTCGGCCCCCCTGCGGTGACGGCGGAATGCGGGGCACCGTTGCTGGCGGCAGGCGGGCTCCTCGTGGTGAGCGAGCCGCCGGCGAGCGAAGGCACCCGCTGGCCGGCCGCGGGTCTGGCGCTGCTCGGTGCCGCGCCCGAGCGGGTCGCTAGTCTGACAAAAGGGACGTTTCAGGTCATCCGGCAGGCGCTGCCGTGCCCCGAGCGCTATCCCAGGCGGATCGGGGTACCCGCCAAGCGCCCGCTGTTCTGAAGTTTCACGTGAAACGTCAGCTCGTGCTTGACCCGCCGACCCGCCGACCGGCAGGATAGCGCCCGCGTGAGTACACCCAGCGACGATCTCGCCAGCCGAGCTCGCGCGATCTTCTCCCGGCTCCGCACGACCGAGCCGGTGGAGGAACGTTCCGACGACGCCAGCGACGCCGATCCCGCCGCGGAGGCATCCGAAGCCACGCTCTCGGCTGTCGCCCCTGCCGACTCGACTTTCGCGCCCACACCCGTGCCCGTCTCGCCGACACCCTCCCTCGCCCAGATGGCCCGGCAGGCGAAGGAAGACTTCGCGGCCACGCCTGCCGACGTGGTGCGCGACCTGCCCCGTATCCTCGCCATCGCGAACCAGAAGGGTGGCGTCGGCAAGACAACGACGGCGGTCAACCTGGGCGCGGGGCTGGCGGAGCTCGGCTATCGGGTCCTGATCGTCGACCTCGATCCCCAGGGCAACGCCACGACCGGCCTGGGGGTCAACGCCCGCAACCTCCAGTCGTCGATCTACGACGCCATCATGAACGAGACCCCGATCGAGGACTGCATCGAACCGACCGCGGTTCGCAACCTCTTCGTGGCCCCCGCCACCATCGACCTCGCGGGCGCCGAGATCGAGCTGGTGCCGGCCTTCAGCCGTGAGCTCAAGCTGCGGCGCGCGCTCGACACGATCACGGGCGAGTTCGACTACACGCTCATCGACTGCCCGCCGTCGCTCGGCCTGCTCACGGTCAACGGACTGGCCGCAGCCGACGAGGTCGTCGTGCCGATCCAGTGCGAGTACTACGCGCTCGAGGGCCTGGGCCAGCTCCTGCGCAACGTGCAGCTGGTGCAGTCCAACCTGAATCCCAAGCTCGAGGTCAGCGCCATCATCCTCACCATGTACGACGCCCGCACCAAGCTCGCCGAGCAGGTGGCGCAGGAGGTACGCGACCACTTCGGCCCGAAGGTGTGCCGGAACCTCGTCCCCCGCACGGTGCGGCTCTCGGAGGCGCCGTCGTGCGGGCAGCCCAGCATCGTGTTCGATCCGTCTTCGCGAGGGGCCATCGCCTACCGCGAGCTGGCCAAGGAGGTGAGCGGTGGTGCGCCGCAGCGGTCTGGGTAAGGGGCTGGGGGCCCTCATCCCCCCGACCACAACCGAGACGGCGGCCGCCTACCAGGAGTTGCCGGTGAGCGCGCTGCGGCCCAACCCGAACCAGCCCCGCAGCACCTTCGACGAGGAGTCGATGGCATCGCTGACCGCGTCGATCCGTGAGGTCGGGATCCTGCAACCGGTACTGGTGCGGCCGATGGAGGACGGCGAGTACGAGCTCGTGGCGGGTGAGCGCCGCTGGCGGGCGGCGCGCCGCGCCGGGCTCCAGTCGATCCCTGCGCTCATCCGCACCGTCGGCGACACGGCCACGCTCGAGCAGGCGCTGGTGGAGAACCTGCAACGCGAGGACCTCAACCCGCTCGACGAGGCGGCCGCGTACCAGCAGCTGATCGAGGACTTCAGACTGACGCACGACGAGGTTGCCACTCGAGTGGGCAAGAGTCGGGTCGCGATCTCGAACACCCTCCGACTCTTCCAGCTGCCCTCGGGCATCCAGAAGCTCGTCGCCCAGAGTCAGCTGGCCGCCGGCCACGCGCGAGCCCTCCTCGCCACCCCCGACCGCAGCTTCCAGGAGACGCTGGCCCGGCGTGCCGTGGCCGAGGGGATGTCGGTGCGGGCGGTGGAGGAAGCGGTCCGCAAGCACGGCGAAGGCGACGCGGGCGCCGGGCGCGAGCGGAGCGCCCAGGCGCGGCGCCTTCGGGCCCCCGGCCTGCTCGAGCTGGAGGAGCTGCTCTCCGCCCACCTCGACACGCGCGTGAAGGTGGAGATGGGGCCCAGCAAGGGCCGGGTCGTCGTGGATTTCGCCACCCTCGAGGACCTCGAGCGGATCTACCGGGCCATGACCGGGGACGTTCGTCCGCCGGAGTAGCTCCCACACCTGCGCCGGAGAACTATCCACAGCCTGTGCGCGAGCTTGTGGACGACGTGGGGTCAGACCCGGTCGAACGCGTTCACCCAGGCGTCCATGGCCCGCCCGACCGCCTGCGCGAGCGACCTTCCCTTCACCACGAAGGGCCACGGGGGCCCGAGCTCACAGACCACCGCGGGCATGCGCGTCTCGCGCAGGACCGGCAACGCCATCCCCGTGATGGCGGGGGCGCCGCCCGGGAGCACGGGCCCGAGCTCTCGGCTCAGCGCCTCGGCCAGGTGGCGACCACCGGGCGACTCGAATCCATGGGCGCCGTAGTAGGCGATCGCGCACTCACCCTCGGTGGAGACGAGGCCGAGATAGACGTGGGCCTCCATGCCGTTGGCCTGCTCGGCCTGGGCGGAGCCGTCAGGATGCTCCACGACGAGCGCGAGCGCCCCCCGCTCGGCCAGCGCCCGTCGCACGGCGTCGGCGAGCGCGCTCAGCCCGCCCGCGTCGCCGATCACGATGCGGCGGCCCAGCAGGGTCCGCGGTGACTGGCGCAGCGCCTCACGCTCCCGGACGCCGACGACCGGCTCAGGGTCGTCCGCGTGTGAGCCGAGGCGATCGAGGCTCTCCCATGCCGCGGGCCCGCACACCGCGTCGGTGGTGAGGCCCGCGTTGCGCTGGAAGTCGATGAGGGCCCGCTGCGTGCGCTCGCCGAAGATGCCGTCGACGCGTCCGGCGTCGAAACCGAGCGCGCCCAACCGCCGTTGCAACGCCGCGATGTCGTCGCCCCGCAGCGGGGGCGAGGCGTGGTAGAGCAGCCGGTCGCCGGCGCGGTAACCCGCCTCCACCAACGAGCCCCAGGTCTGTGGCCCACAGATGCCGTCCACGTGCAGGCCCCGAGCCTGCTGGAACGCTCGCACCGCGGCTTCGGTGCCCTCGCCGAAGAGCCCCGGCCGGTCGGGGGCGGTGTCGATCCCGACGCCCGCCAACCGCGCCTGGAGGTCGCGGATCGGTTCGCCGACGTGGCCGCGGCGCAGCAACGGGCTTACAGGAATTCCTGGAGCTCCTGAAGCAGTTGCTGCTTGCCCTTGGCCCCGATGAGCCGCTTCTTGGCCACGCCGTCCTTGAACAACATGAGGGTGGGGATGCTCATGATCTCGAACCGGCGGGCCACATCGGGGCTGTCGTCGACGTTCACCTTCACCACCCGGAGCGTGTCGGGGTGCTCGTTGGCGAGCTCAGACAGGACGGGCGCGATGAGCTTGCACGGCCCGCACCACTCGGCCCAGAAGTCCACCAACACCAACGCCTCAGCGCCGTTGACCTCTTCGTCGAACGTGCTGTCGGTTAGTTCAGTGATGCCGTCGGCCATCGCTCCTGTCGCCTCCTGGTGAACTGCGGGATCGTACCCGTCGGGTTGTCAGAACAAGGAACCAATCGACTGCATTCCTCGGCCTCAATCGAGAATGAGAACAACTCTCATTAGTGCCGCCGGTGTCACTCATGCGCTTCCAGCCAGCGCTCGGCGTCGATCGCGGCCATGCAGCCCGAGCCCGCGGCGGTGACGGCTTGACGGTAGACATGGTCCTGCACGTCGCC
Organism: Actinomycetota bacterium; assembly: GCA_005888325.1. Lineage (NCBI taxonomy): Bacteria > Bacillati > Actinomycetota > Actinomycetota bacterium. The sequence goes on along the minus strand of VAWU01000018.1, from coordinate 39,424 downwards.
ACACGCGAAGACGCCCTCGACGTTGGTCTTGGTTCCGTCGTGCGTGCGCAGGTAGCCGGTGGTCTCCATGTCGAGCTGGCCGCGGAAGAGGTCGGTGTTCGGCACATGGCCGATCGCGACGAAGAGACCGGTGACCGGCAGGATCGACTCCTCGCCCGTCGTGACGTGTCTCACGCGCGCGCCCGTGAGCTTGGTGCCGCCCAACAGCTCGACGGCGACGTGGTCCCAGAGGAACTCGATCTTGTCGTTCTTGAACGCCCGTTCCTGCATGATCTTCGAGGCGCGCAGGCTGTCGCGCCGGTGGATCACCGTGACCTTGTGCGCGAACTTGGTGAGGAAGATCGCCTCTTCCAGTGCCGAATCGCCGCCCCCGACGACCGCGATCTCCTGGCCGCGGAAGAAGAAGCCGTCGCACGTGGCGCACGTCGAGACCCCGTGCCCGATCAACGGGAGCTCGTGTTCGAGCCCGAGCATCAGCGCGCGCGCGCCGGTCGACACGATGACCGCACGGGCGCGGTACTCGTCGGCGCCCACCCACACCCCGAAGGGTCGGGCCGAGAGGTCGACCTTGGTGACCTTGGCCGTGAGGTACTCCGCGCCGAAGCGCTCGGCCTGGGCGCGGAACGAGCCCATCAGCTCGGGCCCCATCACGCCGTCGATGAACCCCGGGTAGTTCTCGACCTCGGTCGTCAGCATGAGCTGGCCGCCGGGCTGGTCACTGCTCGACGACAGCTCGCCCTCGATCACGAGGGGTTGGAGGTTGGCCCGGGCCGTGTAGATAGCGGCCGTCAGCCCCGCCGGCCCCGAACCGATGATGATCACGTTGCGAGCGTCGGACACGTGCCTCCCGGCGGTCAGCGCGCCTCACGCGGACGCGCCATGCGGAAGAGCAACAGCCCGGCGAAGACGAATATGCCGCCGACGATGAGATGGGCCGCCCACACCCGGTTGTCACCGAACGGGAGGTAGACGACCAGCGCGCGCACGGCACCGATGGCGACCAGAACCAGCGCCATCGTGCCCACCAACGCGGCGAGGAGGCCGAACACGACCCACCGGGCCAACCCCACGAGCGGCTCGGAGGTCTTGGTGCGGATCGTCGTGACGACGCGGTCGATGGTGTCGGCCGTCTGTACCGTCCAGTCGGCCTCGTCGTTCGCGGCCGGTGCCGATGGGACCCGGGCCTCGACGTTGGTGGGCATGGCGCGAGAGCCTACCCGTCGCGTTGTTCCGGACAACTGCTCTCAGGGCGCGTACGACTGGAACTCCAACACCCGACAGTCCGCCTGCGCGAGGACGTAGACCCGCGCCGCGCCGGGCCGTCCGGCCACCGCATACACCAGCACCTCCGCAGGTGTTCCCTGCCAGGTCGCGGTGCCCGCGGCCGCGGGGCTGACGTTGGCGGGATCGAGTGCTCGTGCCGCGTCCACGCATCGCCGTCCCGCGCTGTCGCCCGTCCCGAACTGCCGCCCCGTCTGTGCCGACTCGCGGACCGTGCCCGCGGCTTTGGGTGCGGCGGCATTCGGTGCGCCGGGCACGCCGGCGTCGAGCCGCGCCACGATGGGCTGGACCCGCGCGCGGAGGGCCGCGGTGTCGCTCAGCGCCCCAAGGTCGCCGAGGTCCGTCGCGGCGATGGCGGTCGTCGACGGTGCCGCGGCTCCCGCCTCGGTGCCACGCGCGGCCCCGGTCGTCTTCAGCGCGTCGCGCTTCGCCGAGTGCGACAGCTGTGAGAGCCCGATCGCGGCGCCGAGCACGAGCAGGATCGCGGCCGCGATGCCGGCTCGGGCGCGTCGCGCGCCGCGAGGGTGACCGACGGCGTCGAGCGCGCGAGCGATCGTCGCGTCGCGTTGCCAGGCGGGGGGAGGTGTCACGGGGGCGCCGACCGCGGCGCGGACCCGGCGCAGCTCCGCCAGCCGCGCCGTGCACGCAGTGCAGCTCTCGACGTGGACGCGCACCTGCGGCTCCTCGCCGTCGAGATGAGCGCTCAAGGCTTCGTCGTCGGGGTGCAGGTCACTCATGGGCAGGGTTTGGACGGTTGGCGGCGCCCGATGGGTTCCCGCGAGTGTCCGGTGGCACGTCGTCACGCAGCATGTCGGCGAGCGCGGCACGGCCGCGGGCGATGCGCGACCGCACCGTGCCGGGCGGGATCTCGAGTACGTGGGCGATCTCGTCGTAGGAGAGCGTGCAGAGGTCGCGGAGCACCACGGGGGCCCGGAACTCGGCGGGCAGGCGAGCGAGCGCGGCGTCGACATCGAGGCGGGTGGCGACGGCCTGGTCGAGCGCCGCGTCCGTGCCGAGCGACGTCAGGGCCGCGACCGGCAGGCCCGGCTCGGGCCGGCGCCGGCGCCGGCGCAGCTCGTCGAGCGCAGCGTTGGTGGCGACCCGGTAGGCCCACGTCTTGAAGGAGGACCGCTCGTCGAAGCGGTCGAGTCCCCGCGCCACGGCGATGAGCGCCTCCTGGGTGGCGTCGAGGGCGTCCGCGTCGTTGCCGGTGAGCCGCCGGCACAGGGCATGCAGGCGGTCATGGTGGCGCCGCAGGAGGTCTTCGAGGGCCTGGCGGTCGCCGCTGCGGGCGGCGCGGACCAGCGCCGTGTCGTCGCGGTCGTCGGCAATGTGACGAGCGTACCGACGCGGCTCAGGTGGAGACGCGCACGTCGTCGATCTGCGTCACGCGCGTCTCGCCGAGGTCGGTGATCCAGATCAGCACCGCGGCCCCACGCGTGCCCTTCAGGTCGAAGGTGGTGTCGCCGTCGATGCCCGACTTCGCGTCGACCGGGCGACCCCAGCCCGCGAGCGTCGGTTGGAAGGCGTCGGCCACGTACACCTCGACCGCGTAGCCCTTCGTGGGCGAGGAGACCTGCACCTGGGCCAGCTTCTCGGCGCGATCGAGCTGGATGGCGATGCCGACTCCCGGCTTGAGGTTTCCGAAGCGTCGGGTCGCGTAGCGCTCGGTGGTCCAGGCAGTGGCCGGGTTTCCGTCGATGACGTTGCCGGCCTGCTCGTCGTGCTCGCTGCCGCCGCCGAGGGGATCGAACGCCCGCGCGCCGACGAGCTTGACCGGGGTGGTCGAGCTGCCCGACGCCGGGCGCTTGGACGGGTTGAGGAAGCTGCGCACGTTGTCGTTGCGGGCGAACAGCACGCCGACGGTGCCGAGCGCGAGGGCGATGAGCACGATGACGACGACGGGAATCATCCACGAGCGCTCGGTCTGCGCGAACGTCGGCGCGATCCCTTCGGGCGGTGTCGGGTCGCGCGTCACCATGGCGGTGGCGTCGTCGTCGACGAGGTCGATCATCGAGAGTGCGGCGCGCATGTCGCCCGCGGTGTCGAAGCGGTCGGAGGGCGCCTTCGCCATCGCCTTGAGCACGACGGCCTCGAGCGGCCGGGGGATGCCGGCACGCACCTGGCGCGGAGCAACCGGCGCGACCCGCACGTGCTTCATGGCGACCGCGAGCTCGGTGTCGCCGGTGAAGGGCGGCCGGCCGCAAAGCATCTCGTAGAGCACGACACCGAGTGAGTAGACGTCGGCCCGCCGATCCTGCGGCTCGCCGTTCACCTGCTCCGGGGACAGGTACTTCGCGGTGCCCACGATCGCGCCCGTCTGGGTGAGGTCGGCGTTGCTCCCGAACACGGTCGAGGCGGCTTTGGCGATGCCGAAGTCGGCGACCTTGACCCTGCCGTCGTCGGCGATCAGGACGTTGGCGGGCTTGACGTCGCGATGGACGATGCCCTGGCCGTGCGCGTAGTCGAGCGCGTCGGCGGTCTGTGCCGCGATCTGCACCGCCCGCGCCGGGCCGAGCGCGCCCCGGGCGGCGAGCAGCTCGCGCAACGTCCTGCCCCGCACCAGCTCCATGACGATGTACGCGAGGCTGCCGTCGACGCCGGTGTCGAAGATCGCGACGACGTTGGGATGCGACAGCCGGGCAGCTGCCACCGCCTCGCGGCGGAAGCGCTCGAGGAACGCGGTGTCGTCGGCCAGGTGGGGATGGAGCACCTTGACCGCGACGGAACGGGCGAGGATCTCGTCGTGCGCCTCCCACACCTGTGCCATGCCGCCGCCCGCGATGAGCCGGACGAGGCGGTAGCGCCCGCCGAGGACGCTCTCAGCGGCGATGGGCGCGGCGGCGTCGGGCACCAGGTCACCGTACCGATGGGTGGGGGTCGTCTCCAGGCGGGTGGGTCAGGCGGTCGTGTGGTAGGCCACGCCCATCACGCGCGGCCCCGCGTGGGTGCCGATGACGGCGCCGATGTCGCCGATCACGATGTCCTCACGGGGGAAGTGCGCGTCGAGCATGTCGAGGAACTCGTCGAGATCGGGCGCGTCGCCGTGCATCACCGCGAGGTCCTCGATGCCTTGCGTCGCCTGCTCGGCCACCTTGTCGACGAGGTAACGCAGCGCACGCGAGCGTGTGCGTTGCTTCGACTCCTCCTCGACGAGGCCGTCGACGACCCAGATCACCGGCTTGAGCGACAGCATGGAGCCGAGCATGGCCTTGGCCCCACCGATGCGCCCACCCTTCTTCAGGTTCTCGAGCGTGTCGAGGGTGCCGAGCACGCGCGTGCGGCGGCTCAGGTCCTCGGCCGCGCCGGCGACGTCGTCGAGACTCTTGCCCGCGGCAGCGAGCCTGGCGGCGGCGATCGCGATGTTGCCGAGGCCCATGGTGACCGACAGCGAGTCGACCACCCGCACGGGGACCTCGCCCTGCAACGTGTTCGCCGCCATCTGCGCGGCCTGGTACGTGGCCGAGAGCTTGGAGGAGAGGTTGATGCACACGACTCCCTCGGCGCCGGCGGCCTTGGCCGCGCGGAAGGCCTCCTCGAAGGCGCCGGCCGACGGCGCCGCCGTCTCCGGGAGCACGGGGGACGTGCCGCACCGGGCCCAGAACTGCTTGGGCGAGAGATCTCGCCGGTCGACGAACTCGTCATCTCCGAACCGGATCGTCAGCGGCACGATGTCGATGTCGAGCTCGACGGCCAGATCGTTCGGAAGATCGCAGCTGCTGTCGGTGACGACGCGCACTCCGGGCATGGGCGCTCCTTATCGGCTCATCGGCTCGCAGGCTGGGCCGTGGCGCGGAGGTGCACCTCGTACCAGCCCCGGGTCTTCTTGAAATTGTGTAGAAGGTACGACTTCGCACGCTTGGAAACAGTGACGTGCACCACACCGGCGTCGTCGACGAAGAACTCGTCGAGCTTGGCGCCGTCGCCGTTGGTGTCGTCGAGGGCGGCTTGGTAGGCCTGTTCCCGGTCGTTCGTGCGGCCGAAAGCGTACGCCGCGTCGCTCGCGGCGTTGTGGGCGGTGCTGTCGAGCTGCGCCTTGGTCCACAGCGGCGAGCCGAGCTCGATCAACGCGAAGCCCGCGATCGCGATGGCGGCGACGATCTTGACGAGTCCCTTGACGATCATCTGGAGCGTCGCGACCGCGGAACCACCCGGGTCAGCACATCGAGCTCGCGCACTCTCATCGCCCTGGCTGCCAGGAGATAAACGGTAACACCGGCGACAACGGCCCCCGTGACCTGCAGGAGCTCCCCGCCGGCGTCGACGTCGGACAAGGCGCGCGAGACCGCCCAGACCACGCCGGCCATCACTGCGGTGGCGAGCGCCATGCGTCCAACGGACGCCCACACCGAGGGCCCGTCGAGCCCGCCGGCGCGACGGCGCAACGCCAACGCGGCGAGGGCGGCGCCGAGCGCATAGGCGAGGGTGAAGCCGAGCGCGAGGCCCTGCACGCCGAGCGCCGGGTAGAGGGCGAGGTCGAAGGCGATGGTGAGCACGTTCTGGATGCAGTTGATGAGAAACGGCGTGCGGGTGTCCTGGGTGGCGGTGAAGCCGCGCATGAAGAGGAGGTAGGCGCTGAAGGCGGGCAGTCCGAGCGCGAAGAGCGCGAGCACGTCGGAGGCGGTGCCGACGTCGGCCGCGGCGCCGTGCCGTAGGAGCAGGGTGAGGATGGGCCGCGCCAGGAGGGCGTAGCCGGCGGCCGCAGGGAGCATGACCAGCGCGACGGCGCGCAGGCCCAGCGAGAGGCGATCGCGGTAGCCGTCGCGGTTGCCGGTCGACCAGCGCTCGGCTAGGTCGGGCACGAGCGCGGTGAGGATCGACACCGCGAGCACGCCGTAGGGCAGCTGGAAGAACACGTATGCGTAGGCGTAGGCGGAGACGTCACCCGGCTCGCGGTTGGCGAGCACGAGAGCCACCCAGAACGAGACCTGGTTGGCGACGACGTAGCCGAGCGTCCATCCCGCGAGCCGGAGCACGCGCCGGATGGCGGGGTGCCGGGGCGCCCAGACGAAGCGGAGATGCACGCCGGCGCCCTTCAACAGCGGCCAGAGCACGAGCGCCTGCGCGGCCACGCCGGCGGTCGTCCCGAGGCCGAGCCAGAGGAGCAGGCCCGAGTCGTGGCGCGCCGCGGCGAGGGCCAGGCTGCGGTTGAGATGGGGCACGGCGAGCAGGACGCCGATCACGACGAGGTTGTTGAGCACCGGCGCGGCCATGGGCCAGAAGAAGCGGCGCCGGGCGTTGAGCAACGCGGTGAAGAGCGCAGTGGCGCCGTAGAACAGCACCTGGGGCGCGAAGCAGCGCAGCAGGAACGTGCCGACGGCGATCTGGTCGCCCGTCGCCGCACCCCGGCGGCCGACCGTGTAGATGCGGAACACCCACGGCGCCGCCACGACGAACAGCACCGACATCACGAGCAGGAACGTCACCGCGGCGGTGACGATGGCGGAGATGGCCGTCCATCCCTCGTCGTCTGCCGCCTCGTCCGCGTTCGCGCCGGGGCGGGTCAGGTGGTCGACGAAGACGGGGACGATGAACGCCGAGAGGATGCCCCCGAGCAAGAGGTCGTAGACGATGTTGGGTGTCGTGTTGGCGAGGTTGTAGGTGTCCGCGAGCCGCGCGCGCGAGCCCAGCCCCAGCGCGTACGCGAGCGCCACGATGCGGCCGAACCCGGTGACCCGCGAGAGCAGCGTCCCCGCCGTCATGCCGATGGTGGCGCGCGACAGGCGTGCCGTGTCGTCGGTCGGCGGCTCCGCGACGACTTCGGTCACGCGCTGGTCACTCGGGGACCAGGCGACGGGCCCTCCGTCCGCGCCGGAAGTCGCGACCCCACCAGACGACGAGGAACAGAGCCGCGCCCGCAGAGAGCACGATGCCGACGCCGGACGCGGCGGTCGAACGCACGGTGAGGAGCGTGTTGGCTATCTGCAGGGTGCCGTCGGGCGACACGACCACGATGTTGAGGCCGGTGTCGCCAGAGGTGCGCGCCTTGACGGGGAAGCGCGCCGTCGTGTTGAGCCGCGACAGGTCGAGGGGTCGGACGCGGTCACTGGCGCGGAGGATGAGCTTCTCGCTCTTTATGCGCACCTGGATGTGGACGGGGTAGCCGGTCTCGTTGCGGAAGCTGATCGGGATCTCTCCCTCGCGTGCGGTCAGCGTGATCGTGCGGCCGGTGGGCAGCTTGATCCGAGCCATCTGGTCCTTGATCGTCGCGTTGACGGCGTAGAGGTAGGCGGCCCGCCGGCTCGTGCGCAGCTCGACCGACTGTGAGACGAGCAGCCGGTTGCTCAGCCGGTCGGGAAGCGGGTTCTCCCGGCCGACGACGCTCGCAAAGCCGTCCAGCCGGGCGCGGGCCGCGTTCAGGGCGTGCGCCGGGTACGGCGCGGGCCGGGGCGACGGGACCAGCGTCCGCTCGAGTGGCTTCCTCCGGTCGACTCCGGCGGGCACGCTGGTGAACAGCCCATCGAGGGTCGTCGCGCTCACGACGGGATTGGCGCGCAACCCCAGCAGGAGCGCACGGAGGAACGCGCCCGTCGGACGCCACGACCGCGGCGCCACCGCGACGACGCCGCGCCCGCCGGTGGGTTCGTTCGGCACCTCGAAGTAGATGAACGCGAGATCGGCGAGCAGTTGATGGGCATGCAGCACATCGTCGCCGCCGTCGACGAAGTGGGCGCTCAGATCGGGGTCGGCGACGAACGCGGTCTGCCTGCTCCCCGGCCGGGCCTCGATCGTGAACGGCCGCGCCCGGTTGGCGGCGTCGAGGCCGTCGCGGAGGGGCGAGAGGTTGGCGGCCGGCAGCACCAGCCGGTCGAAGCCCCGACCGCGGAGGTCTGCGAGCGACCCCTGGTCGATCGGGTCGCGCGCCACCCACGTGCGGGGGTCGGGGCGTTGTCCCTCTGCGAGCAGACGCTGGGCCACGACGTCGGAGCCGGCTGTCAGCTGGGCGCCGGCTTCGTCGCCCAGCCGCGCGTCCAGCAGGGCCGGCATGTCGACCGGGACGTAGGGCCCGGCCAGGACCTGACGGCCGCGCACGGCGTTGCGCAATGAAGCCAGCGCCTCTCTTCCGGTGGCGCTCACGGTGAGCGCGTCGAGGGTCTCCGGCGTGGGGTCGAGCACGACGGGCACGTCGGCCACCGACTCGAGCGCCCCGGCCAGCGCCCGGATGTCGTCGAGGTGCCCGAGATGGCGGGCGCCGCCCGGCTGCAACGCGGGTGCGTCGTGGACCGGCAGCACGACCGCGACCTTGATCGGCTGCGTCACCGGCAGCGATGCCACGTAGACGAGGTGGGTCACGAAGCTGCTGATCACCGCCGTCGTGTCGCCCGTCCCGCGCAGCTCCACCCGAACCGGGTAGACGCCGCCGCTCGCGCTTTCCGGCGGCGGCACGCTGAGGAAGAACGAGTCGGCGCCACAGCCCCCGACCTGCACGCGCTCGAGGGGAACGCGCACGAACCCGAGCTGCTTGCCGAGGCTCTTGCCGTCGAGCGTATGCAGGAAGTTGGTGCGGTTCAGGAGCCGCGAGTACGTGAAGACCGCGAGCTCCACCTGGGACGGGTCGGCCACGCCCGAGACGCGGACGCAGAGGACGAGGTTCTCGCCCGCCCGCACGAACGCGCTCTGGTCGACGAGCGACAGCGCGCCCGTCGGCGCGACCGCCGCCGCGCCCTGCGGGTGGCCTCCGGGGCCGGCCGGGCCCGACGCCGCGCCGAGCGAGACCAGGCTCAGCACGAGGGCCGCGGCGATCCGCAGCCTCACTGCTGCAGCTCGTGGCGGAGAACGGCCAGACCGTCGCGATCTAGACGGAAGCCCAGGCCGCGGTAGAGCTCGAGGGCCGCGTGGTTGTCGAGCTGGGTGTTCACGACCGCCCTCGCGACGCCGTGGCGCCGCATCCAATGGAGCGCGTCGAGGGCAAGGGCGCGGCCGAGGCCACTGCGCTGGTGGGCGGGATCGACCGCGAGACGCTGGAGGTAGCCGTGTCGCTCCGACCGACCGCTCACCGCGTACGCGCAGAGTCGGGCGTCGCGGCCGGCGACGCGGAACCGGGTCGCGGGGGTGGCGTCGATGGCGTCCTTCAGGCCGGCGCAGTCGAGCCGCCAGAACGGGTCGAACGCGACCGCGTCGACGGCGAGGGCGGGGCCGCGGTCGGCCTTCCGGCCCCTGCGCAGAGTCGGCCGGCGGGGGCGGTCCGCGAGGTCGGCGAGGTCGTGGCCCAGCAGGTGGAGGCGCTCGTGCTCGTCGAACCCGGCGGCGAGGAACGGCTGCTGCTCCTGCGGGGCGAGGGCGCCAGTGATGACCGTCGTGTACCCCTCGCCCGCGAGCCGGTCGAGGCAGCGCTGGATGAAGCCGGGGGACGGCGTCGGCGTGTCGGGCAGGCACAGGAGGAGCGCGGTGCGGGCGTCGCTTCGCCAGGGGACGGCCCGCGCGCGCTCGCGACCCCATTCGATGACGCCGACGGAGGCGGTTACGCGCCCGGGTGGGGAGGACGCGGTCACGTGGCCCGAGGATAATGACCGGCGCTCTCGCAAGACGGGCACGCCGGTACGCTCGACGCGTGACGATCCTGCTCGAGACGCATGCGAGCTACCTGCACCACGACACCGGGCCGGGCCATCCGGAGCGCCCGGCCCGCCTCGAAGCCGTGCTCCAGGGAATCGCCGACGCCGGCGTCGGCGACGCGATCGTCTCCGTCTCGCCGCGCCCGGCGACCCAGTCCGAGATCGAGGGTGCGCACACGCCCGACTTCGTCGCCGCGCTCCGGCGCTTCTGCCTCAGCGGGGGCGGCCACCTCGACCCCGACACCTCGGCCGGGCCCGAGTCGTGGGACGCGGCCCTGCTCGCGGCAGGAGCGGGCCTCGATGCGGTCGAGCGCCTCGAGCGCGGCGAGGCCGACGCCGCCTTCTGCGCGGTGCGCCCGCCGGGCCATCACGCCACGCCGAACCGGGCGATGGGCTTCTGCCTGCTCAACAACGTCGCGGTGACGGCGGCCGCGCTCGCCGACCGGGGCGAGCGGGTGTTGATCGTGGACTGGGACGCGCACCACGGGAACGGCACCCAGGACTGCTTCTACGGCGACCCACGCGTCCTCTACGTCTCGATGCACGAGTTCCCCCTCTATCCCGGCACCGGACGCCTGGACGAGACCGGTACCGGCGAGGGCGACGGGTGCACCGTCAACTTCCCGTTCCCCGCGGGCACGACCGGCGACACCTACCTGGCGGCCGTCGACGAGCTGGTCGTCCCCCTGGCGGAAGCCTTCACGCCGACCTGGCTGCTCGTCTCGGCCGGCTTCGACGCGCACCGCGCCGACCCGCTCACCGGTCTGGGCCTGGCGGCGGGTGACTACGCCGACCTGACGCGGCGCCTGCTCCCCCTGGTGGCGCGCGGGCGGGTGGTGGCGTTCCTCGAGGGTGGTTACGACCTGGAAGCGCTCGCGCTCTCGGCCGGCGCGTGCGTGGCTGCGCTGGCGGGCGACGACTACCGGCCCGAGGCGGCCACCGCAGGCGGGGCGGGGCGCGCCGTGGTCGACGCCGCGCTCAGGTTGCGCTCGGGTTAGGCCGATACGTCCAGCGTGACGACCGCGGAAAGGATCAGGTCGTGCTGGATCTGAACGAGCTGCTGCGTTACCTGATGGAGCAGCGGGGCTCCGACCTGCACGTGAAGGTGGCATCCGCGCCGTACGTGCGTGTCGACGGCCATCTGCAGCCGACTTCGTTCGACAGCGTCACGCCCGCCGACACCGAGCGGATGGCCTTCGCGATCATGCCGAAGGAGCGGGCGGACGAGTTCATGACGATGTCGGAGGCGGACTTCGCCTACAGCGTCTCGGGGCTGGGCCGTTTCCGCGTCAACGTCTTCCGCCAGCGCGGATCGGTCGGCCTCGTGTTCCGCCGCGTGCTCCCAGGCACGCCGTCGTTCGAGGCGCTGGGGCTGCCATCGGTCGCGGCGCGGCTGGCCGAAGAGCCGCGGGGCATGGTGCTTGTCACGGGACCCACCGGTGCCGGAAAGACGACGACCATCGCCGCCATGATCGACCACATCAACGAGGTCAAGGCGGTCAACGTCGTCACCATCGAGGATCCGATCGAGGTCCTGCACCACGACAAGAAGGCCATCATCAACCAGCGCGAGATCGGCAGTGACACGCGCGACTACGCCCAGGCGATGAAGAGGGTGCTGCGCCAGGACCCCGACGTCATCTTCATCGGCGAGATGCGCGACCCGGAGACGGTCTGGGCGGCTCTGGCCGCGGCCGAGACCGGCCACCTCGTGCTGTCCACCCTGCACACCACCAACGCCACCGAGACCGTCAACCGGATCGTCGACTTCTTCCCGCCGTTCCAGCAGAAGCAGGTGAGGCTCACGCTGGCGTCGTCGCTGCGCGGCGTGGTCAGCCAGCGCCTGCTCGAGCGCGCTGACGGCAAGGGCCGCGTGCCCGCAACCGAGACCCTCGTGATGACGGGGCGGATCTTCGATCGCATCGTCGACCCCGAGGGTCAGGAGACGATCGAGGACATCATCGCCGACGGCGAGTACTACGGGATGCAGACGTTCGACCAGAGCCTGTTCGGCCTCTACAAGAACGGCCTCGTTTCGCTCCGTGACGCGATGGGCGTGTCGTCGCATCCGCACGACTTCCGCATCGCCCTCCAGCAGGCCGGGCTCTCCACCACGTACTGACCGACGTCGCCCGAACCGCAGTCGGCGCGCCATCGCACCCCGGTAGCCTGCGGGTGTGGTCCCCGACAGGCTCGCGCCGCTGCTCGACGAGACGCGCGCCATCGCGGAGCGATTCGAGGCCGCCGGCAAGAAGCTCTACCTCGTGGGCGGTGCGGTTCGCGACGCGATCCTGGGCCGGGAGCGGCCCGAATGGGACTTCACGACCGACGCGCGGCCCGAGGAGACCGAGGCCATCGTCGGGGGCTGGGCCGACGCGTTGTGGTTGCAGGGCAAGCGCTTCGGCACGGTCGGCGCCCGCAAGGACGGACAGCTCTTCGAGATCACGACCCATCGGGACGAGGCGTACCGGCCCGAGTCGCGCAAGCCCGACGTGAGGTTCGCCGACGCGGTCGAGGCCGACCTGGCCCGGCGCGACTTCACGATCAATGCCATGGCCCTCACGCTCCCCGGACTGGAGCTCATCGATCCCTTCGACGGCCTGACCGATCTGGCGGCGCAACGCCTTCGCACACCGCTCACCCCGGAGGAGTCGTTCGAGGACGACCCGCTGCGCATGCTGCGTGCGGCACGCTTCATCGCGGGCTACCGGTTGAAGCCCGTGCCGGCCCTCAGCGCGGCCGTCAGCGCGATGAGGGCGCGGCTCGAGATCGTCTCGGCGGAGCGCATCCGGGCCGAGCTCGACAAGCTGCTCGTGGTCGAGGAGCCCGGCCCCGGCCTCTGGTTCCTCGTCGACACCGGCCTGGCCGAGGAGTTCCTGCCCGAGCTGCCCGCGCTCGGGCTCGAGCAGGATCCCATCCACCGGCACAAGGACGTGCTGGCGCACACGGTCGCGGTCGTCGAGCGGACGCCGCGCGATCGCGTCCTGCGGCTCGCGGCCCTGCTGCACGACATCGGCAAACCCAAGACCCGCTCGTTCGGTCCCAACGGTGTGACGTTCCATCACCACGAGGTGGTCGGCGCGCGCATGGCGCGCGAGCGGATGCAGGCGCTGCGCTACTCCAACGACGACGTTGCCGACGTCACGCGTCTGGTCGAGCTGCACCTGCGGTTCCATGGGTACCACGAGGGCGACGGTGGGTGGACCGACAGCGCGGTGCGACGCTACGCACGCGACGCGGGCCCGTTGCTCGATCGGTTGAACGTGCTCACGCGGGCCGACTGCACCACGCGGAACAAGGCGAGGGCCCACGTGCTCTCGGAGCGCATGGACCTGCTGGAGGCCCGCATCGAGGAGCTGCGTGAGCGGGAGGAGCTCGCCGCGGTCCGCCCCGAGCTCGACGGTCGTCAGGTGATGGCCCACCTCGGGATCGGCCCGGGGCCGTCCGTCGGAAGGGCGCTCGCGTTCTTGCTGGAGCTGCGCCTCGAGGACGGTCCGCTCGGCGAGGAGGAGGCCTACCGCCGCCTCGACGAATGGTGGGCGGCGCAGGGCGACGCGGCGCGGCCTTAGGTCCCCTCCTTGCGCGCCCGCACGACGAGGGTGCGCGGCACCAGCCGGAACGCATCGCGCCAGAGCGGGCTGCGGGGACCGCCCGTCAGCGGCTCGGGCTCGAGCACGGTGTCGACGCGGAAGTTCGTGCGCGTGAGGCCGGCGAAGATGTCGCCGACCGTGTGGTGGTGGTCGGTGAAGGCGATGCCGTCGATCTCGCGGTCGATCGGCGACCGGTCGAAGTAGGAGCGGCGCACCAGCAGCGGCCCTTCGTCGTCAGGGTCGACGAGGCGCCAGGCGGGGTGGGGAAGCGAGAAGACGAAGGGCGCCCCCCGCCGGAGCACGCGGTGCACCTGGCGGAAGACGCGGTTGAGGTCGTCCACGAAGCCGAAGGCCCCGGCCGAGAACACGAGGTCGATGCTGTCGGCCCGCAGGAAGGCGAGGTCGGCGAGGTCACCGTGGTGCAGCTCGACCTTCACGCCCTCGCGTTCGCAGAGCCGGCGAGCGAACCCGAGCTGCTCGCCCGACGCATCGACGCCGATGGCGTGCGCGCCCTGCTTGGCGAACGCGATCGAGGTCTGAGCGCCACCGCAGCCGAGCTCGAGCACGCGCTTCCCTCGAAGGTGGCCGAGCAGTCGGAGCTCCGCCTCGGTCGCGATGTCGGGCCCGTAGTGGGCGACGTCGGTCGAGAGACGAACCGCAGCCTGGTACGCGGCTGAGTACTTGTCCCATGCAGCGCCGTTGTCGGTGGGCACGGCTTTGTCGGTAGGCACGGGGGCATCTTGCCGCGACGGGACGCTCGCGTGCCTCCCTCGCCCTCGAGCAGCAGGCGCCGTACGGGCTCAGCCCGCGGCGAACTCCTCGACCATGCGGTGCGCGTCGTCGTCGTGGTACTGCACCGGCGGGCTCTTCATGAAGTACGCGGACGGTCCGAGCAGCGGCCCACCGATGCCTCGGTCCTTGGCGATCTTGGCGCAGCGGACCGCGTCGATGATGACACCCGCGGAGTTCGGCGAGTCCCACACCTCGAGCTTGAGCTCGACGTTGAGCGGCACGTCGCCGAAGTTGCGTCCCTCGAGCCGGATGTACGCCCACTTGCGGTCGTCGAGCCAGGCGACGTGGTCGGACGGCCCGATGTGGACGTCGTCGGCTGCGATGCCGTTGTCGATCTGGCTGGTGACGGACTGCGTCTTCGAGATCTTCTTCGACTCGAGGCGCTCACGCTCGAGCATGTTCTTGAAGTCCATGTTGCCGCCCACGTTGAGCTGGTAGGTGCGGTCGAGCACGAGCCCACGGTCCTCGAACAGGCGGGCCAGCAGGCGGTGCACGATGGTGGCGCCCACCTGGCTCTTGATGTCGTCGCCCACGATCGGGACACCCGCTTCGGTGAAGCGGCGGGCCCACTCGGGGTCGGACGCGATGAACACGGGGATCGCGTTCACGAACGCCACACCCGCGTCGAGGCACGCCTGGGCGTAGTGCTTCTGGGCCACCTCGGAGCCGACGGGCAGGTACGACACCAGCACGTCGGCCCGCACCCGCTGCAGCTCGGCGGCGACGTCGACCGGTTCGGCGGGCGACTCCTCGATGATCTCGCGGTAGTACTTGCCGAGGCCGTCGAACGTGGGTCCGCGCAGCACCTGCACGCCCAGCTCGCCCACCGCCGAGAAACGGATGGTGTTGTTCTGGCCCGCGAAGATCGCCTTGCCCAGATCGGTGCCGACCTTGGCTGCATCGACGTCGAAGGCGGTCACGAACTCGACATCGCGGACGTGGTAGCCGCCGAGATCGACATGCATGAGCCCGGGCACGGTGTCGTTGGGGTCGGCGTCGCGGTAGTACTCGATGCCCTGCACGAGTGAGCTGGCGCAGTTGCCGACGCCGGCGATGGCGACGCGAATGCGGAAATGGGGGGTCACGTCAGCGTCCTTCCTCTGAGAGTTCCGTCTGCTGTTCCGATGTCTGCCGTTCTGATGCGACGAGAGAGTCGAGCCACGAGATGTCGCGCTCGATGGACTCGGCTCCGTGCTCGTAGAGCGAGCGGGTGTAGCTGTCCATGCGGTCACGCCGGGTGAGGCCGCTGTTGCGGACTCGGGCCAGGCGCTCGACCAGCTGGTCCCGCCGGCGCTCGAGGAGCCGGAGGCGGGCTTCGCGGGGGAGGTAGCGGGCGAAGGCGAGCTTCAGGTTGAACGCGCGCTCGTCGTCGCCTCCCACCGACTCGGCCGCGAGCAGGTCGGCGAACAGTTGCTCCCCCTGCTCGGTGATGCCGTACACCTTGCGGCTGCGCCCGCCCGGGCGTAGCGCCTGGCGCCGGGCCAGGAACGCGGCGGCCTCGCCTGCGATCGAGCCGGTCATCGGGATCGGGGTGGTCGGGCGCCCCGCGGTCAGGGCTTCGACCGCCTTCACCGCGCCCGCCCGCTCGAGGCGGGCCAGGCAGGGATAGAGCGAGCCGAAGCTGACGCTCGAGAACGGGCCCAGCGCGTCGGTGAGCCGCTTTTTCAGCTCGTAGCCGTGGAGCTCGTTCTCCTTGAGCAGTCCCAGGATGGCTAGCTCGAGCACGTGCGGGTCCTCGTCTCTGCGGGTCGCGTCGGAGGTTCGGGAACGGGGTGATATATCGATTCGATATAGCGAAACACACTATGTCAGCAGATGAACGGAAGGTCAAGCGTGGATGTCCGCCGATGGCCACCCCCGACGACCCAGGCGGTCGGGGTTACCCTGTCGAGCGTGAGCTTTCGGCCCGAATCGCTCCGGGGAGTCGCCGACGGTGTGCGGCGCACGCCGGGCGAGATCGACTACCGGCTGGCTCGCAAGCACGTGGTGGCCGAGTTCAAGCGCGGCCGTCTGTCGCGCCTCGACATCTGCGACGCACACCCCGAGCTGCTGCGGGCGGCGCGCAACGTCGGTGAGGCCACCGCCGAGACGTGCCCGATCTGCGAGGAGAGCCAGCTGGTGCTGGTGTCGTTCGCGTTCGGGGCCCGCCTACCGGCGCACGGGCGGTGCGTGACGAGCCGCGACGAGCTCACGAAGCTCGCGAGAAGCGCGCCCGAGCTGAGCTGCTACGTGGTCGAGGTGTGCCCGGACTGCGAGTGGAACCACCTGGCGCGCACGTTCCTCCTGGGTCGGCGCAACGGGGGCTGACGGGCTGACGGGCTGACGTGGGGCGCGGGCTCAGCCCTCGTCGACGGGCTCGTGCGGGTACTGGGTACGGCACGAGAAGCACCAGAGCTCGACCGCCAGCTCGGTGCGCGAGTAGGCGGGCGTGTCCCACGTCTCCGGCGTCACGTACACACGGTGCACGGTGACCAGCTCGTCGTCGTCACGAGCGCAGTTCTCACAGACACGCTCCATATGCGGCGCACCTTAGAGGGCCGGTACACTCCTGTTCGCCGCCGGCAGCCATCCAGGCGCTGGACGGTAGGAGGTCCGTCGTGACTTCGAGGCAAGTCCAGCCTTCAAGGCCGGCCCAGCCGTCGGCGAAGCCGGTCACCGCGCCGGGCGTGCGCGCCCGCAAGGGCAGTGATCCACCGCTCGTGATGGTCACCGCGTACGACGCGCCCGGCGCGCGCATCGCAGAGGAGGCGGGGGTCGACATCATCCTCGTCGGCGACTCGGTGGCCATGGTCGTGCTCGGCTACGACGACACGCTGCAGGTGACGGTCGCCGACATGGCGCACCACGTCGGCGCCGTCGCGCGTGGCCAGCAGCGTGCGCTGATCGTCGGTGACCTCCCGTGGATGAGCTACCACGTGTCGGTCGAGGAGACGGTGCGCAACGCGGCCACCCTCGTTCGAGCCGGCGCCCAGGCGGTCAAGTTGGAGGGCGGGCGCAAGCGACTGCCGATGGTCCGCGGCATTGTCGACGCCGAGATCCCGGTGATGGGCCACATTGGGCTGACCCCGCAGTCGGTGCACGCCATGGGCGGCTTCAAGGTGCAGGGCCGCCAGGTCGACGCGGCGCGCGCGCTCGTCGACGACGCGGTCGCGTTGGCCGACGAAGGCTGCTTCGCAATCGTGCTCGAGGGAGTTCCCGACGAGGTGGCCCGGCTCGTCACCGGGGCGGTGCCGGTCCCGACGATCGGCATCGGTGCCGGTCGCGGTTGCGACGGGCAGGTTCTCGTGTTCCATGACCTGCTGGGGCTCGAGGACCGCGTGCTGCCGAAGTTCGTGCGCCGCTACGCCTCGCTCAAGGCCGATGCGGTGGACGCGATCGCGGCCTTCGCCGCGGACGTGCGTGCCGGCCGCTTCCCCGACGCCGGCGAGAGCTACCACCTCAGCGACGATGTGCGCCGCTCGCTCGGCCAGGGCGCTCCGCAGGGCGCCGAGCCGCGTACCGCCTGATCGCTTAGCGTCGGCGCGGTGAGGAGGCGAGTGATCATCGGTGTGCTCGTCGCGCTCGGCGTGGGGTTGGTGATCTGGTTCCTGGTCGAGGGCGCGAACCGTCCCGCCGATCCGTACTTTCGCGCGCGGATCACGGGCTTCGGCGAGCAGGCGTTCTCGATCGAGCCGCGGGGCCAGCTGGGGAGCGGCAGCCTGCGCTGCGCGCTGGTGGCGACGACCGACGAACAGCTCAGCCGCGGCTTGATGGGCCGGCGCGACCTGGGCGGCTACGACGGCATGATCTTCCGGTTCGCCACCGAGGCGATGCGTCCGTTCACCATGCGCGGGACGCTGATCCCCCTGTCGATCGCGTGGTTCGACGCGGACGGGAACCTCGTCGACCGCGCCGAGATGACGCCGTGTCGTGAGCGCGTCTCGTGTCCGGACTACTCGTCCGACCGACCCTTTCAGTACGCCCTGGAGACCGGGCGTGGCGGGTTGCGCGACCTCGGGGTGGGCCCGGGTGCCCACCTCAGGCTGGGCGGCGACTGCAACTGAGGCCTCGGCCCGGCCCGGCGTGGGGTTGGGGCCCCGGCCGGGGGGAGCGAAGCGACCCGGCAGGCACGGCCCGGCGCGGGGCAGGGGCCCCACGCTCGGGAGGAGGCCGGGGTTGGGGCCCCGGCCGGGGGGAGCGAAGCGACCCGGCAGGCACGGCCCGGCGCGGGGCCGGGGCCCCACGCTCGGGAG
Organism: Actinomycetota bacterium; assembly: GCA_005888325.1. Taxonomy (NCBI): domain Bacteria; kingdom Bacillati; phylum Actinomycetota; species Actinomycetota bacterium. Next base: position 20,974 of record VAWU01000018.1, on the reverse strand, counting down.
GAGGCCGGGGTTGGGGCCCCGGCCGGAGGGAGCGAAGGGACCCGGCAGGCACGGCCCGGCGTGGGGCAGGGGCCCCACGCTCGGGAGGAGGCCGGGGTTGGGGCCCCGGCCGGAGGGAGCGAAGCGACCCGGCAGGCACGGCCCGGCGTGGGGCAGGGGCCCCACGCTCGGGAGGAGCGAAGGGAGCCGGCAGGCACGGCCCGGCGTGGGGCAGGGGCCCCACGCTCGGGAGGAGGCCGGGGTTGGGGCCCCGGCCGGAGGGAGCGAAGCGACCCGGCAACACTGTCGTACCCCCGTGCGATGCTGCATTCGTGCCTGATGGCGTCGACTACGATCACTCGAAACGCGACCCTGCTCCGCGAGCCGCGCGGGGCCCCGGCTCACCGCCGGGTCCAGAGGGAGGTCCGGCCAGCGCATGCGGCCCTATGAGGTCATGATCATCCTCGACTCCAGCCTGGAGGAGGACGCGGTCCGGGCGGCCGTCGACCGCGCGACCGACCTGATCCGCAACCGCGGGGGCGACCCGTATCGGGTCGACCGGTGGGGAAAGCGCCGGTTCGCCTACGAGCTCAACCACCGCTGGGACGGCTACTACGTGCTCGTGGAGGCGCAGGCCGAGCCGGCGGTGATGACCGAGCTCGACCGGGCACTGCATCTCGCGGACGAGGTCGTCCGCCACAAGGTGATCCGCCTTCCCGAACGCGTCGCCGGCCGGGCTCGGCCCGGCGCCCCGGCGCGTGAGGAGGCACGGCCCGAACCGGGTCAGGACTCGAACGGAGCGTAAGACCATGTCCAACGGAAACAGCATCACGCTGGTCGGCAACATCACCCGCGACCCCGAGCTGCGGTTCACACCGAGCGGCCAGGCCAAGGCCTCGCTCGGCATCGCCGTCAACCGGCGCTGGCAGAACCGCCAGACCCAGGAGTGGGAGGAAGCCACCTCGTTCTTCAACGTCGTGTGCTGGCGCGAGATGGCGGAGAACACGAGCGAGTCCCTGCAGAAGGGCGCGCGCGTGATCGTCACCGGCCGGCTCGAGCAGCGGTCCTACGAGACGCCCGAGGGCGAGAAGCGCTCGGTGGTCGAGGTGGTGGCCGACGAGATCGGGCCCAGCCTGCGGTGGGCCACCGCCCAGGTGCAGAAGAGCGATCGCCGCGGTCCCGGCGCCCAGGGCGGCGACACCGTCGACGTCCGCAGCGGCGGCGGCTCTCGTCCCGCCTCCAACGAGCCCGGCGGCTACGACTTCGGCGAGGAGCCCTTCTGATGGCTCGCGGTGGCGGTGGGAACGACCGCGAGCGGAGAAGGGCGCCCAAGGACACGGCCCGGCGCGGCAAGAAGAAGGTGTGCATCTTCTGCAAGGAGCACATCGAGTGGGTCGACTACAAGGACGTCAACCTGCTGCGTCGCTTCATGTCCGACCGGGGCAAGATCCGGGCCCGGCGGGTGTCCGGCAACTGTGCGCAGCACCAACGCGACGTCGCGGTGGCCATCAAGACGGCCCGTGAGCTCGTGTTGCTCCCCTACACGCAGCGCACGGTGGCCGAGCGCACCGGACCGCGTGTCCGGCGCGACTCCGGACCGCGCGCCGACGTCGAGGCGCCCACCGCGGATGCCGACGACGTCGACATCGATGCCGACGACGCTGACGTCGACGAGGTCGATGGCGACGGCGCCACGTTCGGCGCCACCGCCCCTGCGATCGGCGACCGCGCCTCCGGTGACGGGGCTGTCGACGAGCTCGAGCCCGCGGCGAGCGAGCCGGAGTGAAGATCGTGCTGCGGGCCGATGTCGACAACGTCGGCAAGAAGGGCGATGTCCTCGACGTCGCCGACGGCTTCGGCCGCAACTACCTCGTGCCGAAGGGCCTGGCCATGGTGGCATCGAAGGGCGTCGTCTCACAGGCGGGGGCGATGCGCCGGTCGCGCGACGTCAAGGACGCGCGCGACCGCGAATCGGCCGAGGTGGTGGCGCGCGAGCTCGTCCCGAGCGTCATCCGCATCGCGGTCAAGGCGGGGGCCGAGGGGCGGCTCTTCGGCTCGGTCACGGCAGCCGACGTGGTCGAGGCGGTGCACGCCCAGGCCGGCGTCGAGCTCGACCGCCGGCGTCTGCACCTGGCCGAGCCGATCAAGTCGCTCGGCACGCACGAGGTGCCGGTGAAGCTCCACGCCGACGTCGAGTTCCAGATCACCGTGGAGGTCGTCGCCCAGGGCCGGTAGTATCGAACGCATGTTCGATCTCAGGATCACGGGTGCACGGGCTGGGGACAAGCGAGGGCTCCGTCCACCGGCAATTCACACCCTTGTTCCCCTAGCGATCCCCAGGGCCGGGGCACCAGGGTGAACGCCCACATGGTCCAGTCGATCGAAGACGTGCGGCGGCGCCAGCACGGAGGACGGGTTCCCCCGCACAGCATCCAGGCCGAGGAGTCGCTGCTCGGCGCGATGCTGCTGAGTCGCGACGCCATCGCCGCGGCCGTCGAGGTCGTGTCCGCCGACGACTTCTACAAGCCGGTCCACGGCCACGTCTACGACGCGATCACCGCGCTCTTCGGCCAGGGCGAGCCGGTCGACCCGGTCACCGTTGCCGACCAGCTGCGCCGGGCGGGTCTGCTCGATGCGGTGGGTGGTCCGGCGGCGCTCGTCACCCTCCAAGCAGGCACGCCTGCGGTCGGCAGCGCGGCGCGCTACGGGCGGATCGTCGAGGAGCACGCCATGCTTCGCCGCCTCATCGGAGTGGCCGGTGAGATCGCCGAGCTCGGCTACGAGCCCCCCGACGACGTGGCGCTGGCCGTCGACCGGGCGGAGTCGCTCGTGTTCGACGTGGCCCAACGGCGGGTCACCGACTCGATGGCGCCGCTGCGCGAGCTGCTCGAGCAGAAGCTCGACCACTTGGAGATGCTGTACGAGCGGGGCGAGTCGATCACCGGCGTGCCCACGGGTTACACCGATCTCGACGAGCGTCTCGCCGGCCTGCAACCGTCCAACCTGGTGATCGTGGGCGCCCGTCCGAGCATGGGAAAGACGAGCTTCGCGCTCGGCATCGCCGCCCACGCCGCGCTCGAGGCGCAGACGCCGGTGCTGTTCTTCTCGCTCGAGATGAGCCACCTCGAGCTCACGCAGCGACTCCTCTGCGCCGAGGCGCGCGTCGACGCCACCCGCATGCGCAACGGCCGCCTGCACGAGTCCGACTGGCCCAAGATCAGCCACGCGGTCGGACGACTGGCCGAGGCGCCGATGTACATCGACGACAACCCCCATCTCACGGTGATGGAGATCCGGGCCAAGGCCCGGCGGCTGAAGAGCCGCGCGGGTGGCCTCGGGCTCATCATCATCGACTACCTGCAGCTGATGACCGGGCGGCACAACGCGGAGAACCGGCAGGTCGAGGTGTCCGAGATGTCGCGCGGCCTGAAGATCCTCGCCCGCGAGCTCGAGGTGCCCGTGGTCGCGCTCTCACAGCTCTCCCGCAACCTGGAGATGCGGGCCGACAAACGTCCCCAGCTCGCCGACCTCCGTGAGAGCGGGAGCTTGGAGCAGGACTCCGACGTCGTGATGTTCATCTACCGCGAGGAGCTCTACAACCCGGAGACACCCGACCGGGGGACGGCCGAGATCATCGTCTCGAAGCACCGCAACGGCCCGACCGGCGCAGTGCAGCTGGCGTTCCTCGACCACTACACCCGCTTCGCCAACATGGCGCGGGGCGTGTAGCGCCGAGCGCTACGGCACGCGCGTCCGCAGCCAGTCGACGATCAGCTCGGCGGCCGCGACGCGGTGCCCGTCGAGGTAGTGCGGCGCACCCGCGAGCTCGACGTACGTGGCGTCGTCGCTGCCGCTGGCGGCATGGATGGCCTTCGCCTCCCGGATGCGGATCTCGGTGTCAGCGGTCGGGTGCACGACGAGCGTGGGGATGCGCACCAACGGCATGGTGTCGGCGGTAGCCGCGGCCGACGAGAGTCCCGACCACGTCGACAGCCACCCGCGCGCGGTGACGACCCGCGCCAGCCCGCCGTAGCCGTAGTTGGCATCGAGCGGGTCTGGGAACGCGAAGATCGTTCCGAGTCGCCGGTCGTCGGGCTCGATCGACAGGTCGAGATAGGCAGGGTTGGCGAGCGTGCGGTACACGGTGAGGTAGCGCGCGTGCACGGCCCGCCGACGGAGGTGGTTCCACTGCGGTGTGCCCGCGGCGGCGCGGGCCGCGGCACGGTACTCCGTCCGCTCGGCCTCGGCCCCGCGGGCGATCGCGTCGATGCGGGCCACGCGCTCTCGTTGGGCGACGCGATAGCTCTCGACCCAGGCGGGTGCGTAGGAGCACGGCTGCGGCCAGGGTCGCCACCCGTTGCTCTCGTCGTACATGTCGAGCGACGCCTCGACCGAGAAGGGCTCGTCCTCGTCGGTGACCGAGGGGTCGATGGCCGAGAGCAGGAACACGCCCTCGCCGGGATGCGCGGCGAGGGCGACGAACGCGTCGCCCTCCGCGTGCCGGGCCTGGGCCAGCGCCATCATCGAGCCGCCTCCCGAGTTGCCCAAAAGCACCACGGCCTCGGCGCCGCGGCGCCGCACCTCGTCGACCACCGCGGTGACGTCGTCGACGAGGAGCTCGTGCAGGCAGTCCGTGTCGTTGTTCACGTACCGCGACGCGAAGCCGGCAACCGCATAGCCCGCGGCGGCGAGCAGTGGTGCCGCGTAGTGAACCGAGAAGTCGGCGCGTGGATGGCCCAGCACGACGGCCGTGCGCCACGTGCCCGTGGGCGGCGTCCACAGGATGCCGCGCACGACGGCTCCGCCCGATGCCATGAGCGTGAAGGGCTCGCGTCCCGCCGTCGTGGCCGGCGCGTCGGCGGGGTCGGGCCAGTAGCCGGGAGGCACGCCGGTCGCGGCCGGCTACGGCACGTTCGCCCGCGCCCCGTCCGCGACGCGGCCGTCGTAGAGGGCGGCCACGGGCGCGGCCTCGCGCGCCGGCTCGGCTTCCGCCAGGACGCGCGCAGCGTCGACGCGATCGACGTCGGTGAACGACTGCGTCGTCGTGCAGAACTCGACGAGGATCCCGTTGGGGTCGGTGGTGTAGATCGACGTGCACCAACCGTGATCGATCTCGGCCACGAACAGGCCGGCGCCGAGCCAGTGCTGCTTGCGGGCCTCGAGCGCCTCCAGGTCGGGCGCGTCGAACGCGATGTGGTTCACCCACTCGGGTAGGCCCAGGCCGGTGGAGATCGCCGGCGACCACGTGTCGGGGATCTCGTCGCCGTGCAGCTCCCAGAAGGCGATGAGCCCGTTGCCGCCGGTGTCGTAGAACAGGTGCTTGGCCCAATCGCCCTTGTCGTTGCTGTCGGCTGCCACCGCCTTCACCAGCGTGAAGCTCATGACGTCGGTGTAGAACGCGTGGGTGGCCTCGAGGTCGCGGGTCGCAAGGGCTACGTGATGGAACGCCATGGCACCCGATGGTAGGCGTCGGCGGGTACGGTGCGCTCACGCGTCGTGCGTCACCTCACCCCGCGGCAGGCGCGGTGGCCGGACTGCTCGTCGGGACCTTGGTCGCGGGAGCCCTTGCCGCCCAAGACGTCGCGGCGTCGCACGGTGAGCGCGACCGGACCACCGTGCCGGGCGCGGCGCGACGGGCTGCCGTCGACGCGTTCGCGAACGCATGGCGCCGGAGTCGCGAAGGCACCTGGGTCGTCCGTATGGCGTTCACCCGGCGCACCGCGGAACGCGGCCGTCTCGATGACGAGCTCCGGATCGCCCAACGGCCCCCCGACCGTCTGATCGTGGGGCCGCTCGGTGCCGTCGCCGGTCGCATCGGAGATCGCACGGTGAACTGCGGCACCGGCGCCACGGGCGTCTTTCGTTGCGCCGCCGACCAGCCGGCGCCCAGATACGACGACGAGGTGGACCGTGAGGTGTCCGCCCTCCGCAGCTACTTCGCGGGCCGCCTCCCGCTCTACGGTCTGGACCGCGTCGGTGACTGCTTCGCGCTGCGCCTGCGCCGCGTCTACCCGAGCCCGCCCTACGGCGACCGAGCCCGCTTCTGCTTCGATCCCGCGACCGGCGCGCCCACGCGCCGCGAGATCCACCGGCCCGAGGGAACCGACGTGCAGCAGGCCGTCGAGGTGCGCACCGATGTCTCCGCCGACGACTTCCGGCTCCGCGTCGCGGGTGGCTGAGGAAGGGGCGGACGGGAGCCGAGTGAAGGGGGTCCAACGCCCTGCGGGAGCGTTGGGGCTTCGGCTGCTGTTGGAGGGTCCCCGACCCCCGCCCGCCTTCCGGAACGCGGCGCAGAAGCACACCGCACGAGAAATTTCGGCACTGAGCGTGGTCAAGTTGAGGGAAATGTCACGGAATGTGGCATTCAACCCGAGCATGGCCGGCCACTAGCCTCGGTCCGTGCGTCGACCGTCCGCCGTGCTCGTCGTGGTGTGCTCCGGATGGGGGACGATCGGGCTGCTCGTCCGGGCGATCGACCTGCCGGCGGCGGCGATCACCAGCGGACGCGTGTGGATCGGCGCGGTCGGGCTGGGCGCGGTCATCCTGGCGACGGGGGGCGGCGAGGCCCGCCCGGCGCTGTTCTCCCACCAGCCCGCCCGGGTGGTGGTCACGGGCGCGATCCTCGCGGCGCACTGGCTCTCGTTCATCACCGCCCTCCAACACGCGCCGATCGGCACGGTCGTCCTGATCGTGTTCCTCGGGCCCATCGGCGTGGCGCTGGGCGCCCCACGCGTGCTGGGCGAGCGGTCGAGCCCGCGAACCCTCACTGCCCTCGCGCTCGCCGTCGGCGGCTTCCTGCTGGTGGCGGCGCCCGGTGTGCGGAGCGCGGGCGTGCTCGGTCCCGCGCTGGCGTTGCTGGCGGCTGTGCTGTTGGTCGCGCTCGTCCTCGTGTCGAAGCCGCTGGCCGCGGTCTACGGCGGGCCGCGGCTCGCGTTCCTCGAGCTGGCCGTGGCCGGCGTCGTCCTCCTGCCCGCGGGCCTGACCGCCGGTTGGGGCGCGCCTCGGCCCGACTGGCTCTGGCTGCTCGTCCTGGGGCTCGTGCACACCGCGCTCGGCGTGAGCCTCTATCTGGCCGCGCTGGCGCGGGTGCCCGCCGTCCACGCGGGGATCCTCGGCTACCTCGAGCCGGCAGGTGCGGTCGTCTGCGGCTGGCTGTTCCTGCACGAGCGGCCGGCGCCCGCCACGATCGCGGGGGCGGTGCTGATCGTGGCGGCCGGGCTCCTGGTGGTACGGGCCGGCGCGGCCCGGACAGAGGTCATCGGTGTTCCTGGCTGAGCAGCTCTTCCTGGGCAACGACCTGCTGGCCTGGTTGGTGCTCGCGCTCGGTGGCGCGCTCGTTGTCGGCAACGGGATGGCGCTGGTGCGTCCGCCGGATCGGGCGCGGACCGGCGACCTCGAGCGGGCTCCGGTGCGGCGGAGCGTTGTGATGATCGTGATCGGGGCGGTCGCCGCCATCTGGGCGCTCGCGACGCTGCTGGCCGGCTGAGGCGCGCAGAGCCTCGGCCGGGCGGAGGCTCAGGTTTGGCGCCCGCCGTAGAGCTCGTCGATCGACGCCCCCCGAAGTCGAGACGAGCTCACGGCGGGGCCACACAGAGAGTCGCAGGGACCGCGGCGCGTCTCCATAGGGCGGACGACTCATTGGGCAGACGACCCGTTGCGCCTCGCGTCGTCGCGAATGGGATGGAGAGCTGGGTGCTAGGCCGAGCGAACCGGGATCCTACGGCGCGTCGCGTGCGTGGCCTTGAGCTCCTTGATCACGTTCGTGTCGCGGAGCTCGCGTGTGTCGGCCGGGGCTCGGACGTGCACGCCGTCACGCTCGTTCTTCTCGCGGATCTCCCGGAAGATGCCGTCCCATGACTCGAACATGCGCTTCTCTTCGGCCCGGGTCATCCAGCCCCGTCGCACCTTCGCCTTGGCCGTCTCGAGGCCGCTCACCATGCCGTTGCGGAAGGCGGTCTGGAGCTTCGAGGCGTCACCGCTCTTGCCGCGCAGCGCCGCCACCGCCTGGCGCACGGTGGTGGTGAGCCCGTCGGACTCCACGCGCGCCCGTCGCTGGCTGTAGAAGCGACGGAACAAGCGGAACTTCCACATCGTGAGCTGGATGTTGCTCAGCTCCTCGCAATACGTGGACGTCGACCACAGCGACGTCGAGGCGAGGATGTGCCGGAAGTACGTCTCGTCGATCTTGATCTTGCCGCTGTCGTAGAGGCTGTTGAAGATCTGCGTGCCGGGCAGCGCCATGTAAAACGCGATCGCGATGTCGGTGATGCCGATCTCGGCGAGCTTGTCGAGGAACGGCAGGTTCTCGCGAAGCTGCGCCTCGGTGTCGTGCGGGAACCCGACGACGATGAACACCGACACGTTGAGCTCGGAGACGACTGCCGCCCGGATGCTCTCGAACAGACGGTCCTCATTCATCCGCTTCTTGACCAGCTCCCGCGTCTCCGCGGAGCCCGACTCCGGCGCGTAGGCCATGTTGATCATGCCCGTACGTCGCAGCAGCTCGGCGACCTCCTCGTCGATCGCCTCGGACCGTGTGCCCGACGGCAGCTGCCACGTGATGTCGAGGTTGCGATCGAGCAGCTCGTTGCAGAAGTCGATGATCCATTGCCGCCGCACGATCGCGGTGAGGTCCTGGAACGGGAAGTTCCGGGCGCCGAGGTGCTCGTAGTAGTACTGGATCTCGTCCGCGACCTTGGCCGGGTCGCGCGGGATCCACCGTGGCGTCCACATGTTGGGCGAGGAGCAGTACGTGCACTGGTAGGGGCAGCCGCGGGTCGCCAGGATCGGCACCGACTTGGTGGACGTGAACATTCCGCCCATCCACCGCCGCTCGTTGTAGGTGTCGAGGTCGACGTGGTGCCACGCGGGCCAGGCGATGTCGTCGACCGCGAGGGTGCGGGCGCGTCGGGGGTTGACGACGACCTCGTCGCCTGAGCGGAAGGCGATGCCGTCGACCTCGTCGAGGGAGGTCTTGCCGTCGAGCGCGCGGACCAGCTCGACGACGGTCTCCTCACCCTCGCCGAGCACCAGGAAGTCGGCGCCCGACGTGCGCAGGCAGAACTCGGGCATCGACGTGATGTGCTCGCCGCCCAGCACGATCCGGGCATGGGGATGACGGGCCTTGATGACGTCGATCAGCCGCACCGCCGACGGCCACTCGTGGGTGAAGATCACCGAGATCCCGATCAGCTTCGCGTCGGCCGGGACCCGCTGGGCGATCTCCTCGTACGGCAGCCCGAGCAGGTAGCCCTTGAAGTAGCGGCGGAACGTCTCGGGAGCCTCGGCGACCGCGTCGATGAACATCACCTGCTCGCCGGCGGACTCCAGCGCGCCGGCGATGAAGGCGAGCCCCAGGGGCGGCGTGATCGACGTCGTCGCGAACCGGAACGTCTCGACCGTTGGCGCTCGGATCAGGCAGACAGGTGAGCGGTCACTCTGTGACGCCATTGGCAAATCCTTCCGGAACAGCACGGGCGAGGCTCGCGCCACCCGGATCGGGCATTTTCGGACCCCCCGGGCGCGACTCGACTATACGTCAAGTGGTCGTTCCCCAATAGGGGCCCGCTCGCCGGTGGGGGCGAGCTCGTAGAGGAACTGGTAGGCGAACAGCGTGGGCCGCAGCGCCACGCCGAGGCTGCCCACCCGCTGCAGGAAGGCTCCGGTCCTGCCCATCGGCGCTCCTGCCCGCCGGCTTCCCCGCCGCAGCACCTCGACGGGCAGGCCGAGCGCTTCACGCCGGCGGACCCGGAACCCCTGCGCGGCCGTCAGGTGCTCGAAGCTGCGCCGCGTGTAGAAGCGCACGCTCCGGTTGTCGAGGATGCCTCGACGGTCGTAGTCGAAGGCGCCGAGGGCCACCCGGCTTCGCGGGTACCAGTGTCCGAAGTTCGCTACGCAGGCCACGACGGTGCCGCCCGGCCCGAGGACGCCGTGGGACTGCGCGAGCAGCAGCTCGGGCCGGCGCGCCCGTGTGAGGGCGTCGGCCAGCAGCACGACGTCGTAGCCGCCGCCCGCTTCGCCGGGGATGCCCTCGTCGAGGTCGGCCCGGATGAAGCGATGGACCCGCTCGCGCACCTGGCCCAGCTCCTCGCCCTCCACGCCGGTCACCTCGTGCCCGAGCTTCTCGATGCGCGCGCTCAGGGAGCCGTCGAAGCATCCCAGGTGGAGCACGCGGGCAGGGCTGCGGCTGCGCAGCCACGTCACGATGCGCCCGTCCGACGTGTCCTCGCCCTGCTTCAGCTCGTGGTCGTTGCTCGCGAACGCCGCCTCACCCGTGCCGAACCCCATCTTGTGGAGTCGGTAGCGGGCGACCTCGGCCGCGGTGTCGCGCGCGTACGTCAGCCCGTTCACATAGGAGATCTCGCCTCCGTAGAAGGTGGGGATCGGGATCTCGAGGATGCGCTTCCCCGACTCGTGCAGCTGGATGATGATCTCGCTGTCGAAGTCGAAGCCGTTGCTGTTCGACTCGAACGGGATGTCACGGAGCGCCGCCACCCGGTAGGCGCGGTAGCCCGAGTGCCATTCGCTCAGCTCCAGGCCGACCATCGCGTTGTGGAAGGCGGTGAGCACCTTGTTGCCGACGAACTTGTAGAGCGGCATCCCGCCGGCCCGCGCCCCGCCGGGCACGAGCATGCGCGATCCGAACACCGCGTCGCACTCGCCGCGCTCGAGTGGCGCGACCATCGCCGGGAGCTGCTCCGGGGCGTACTGGCCGTCACCGTGGAGGAGCACGACGATGTCGAGCCCGTGCTCGATCGCCCACCGGTAGCCGGCCTTCTGGTTGCCGCCGTACCCGAGGTTCTCGGGGTGGCGCATCACCGTCAGCGGAAACCCCGGGTCGAGCGTCTGGTAGCCGAGCCCCACGAGGTACGTGGCGTCGCTGCTGTTGTCGTCGTAGACGAGCACGTCGCTGATGCGAGGCCTGAAGTCGGGCGGGATGCGGTCGAGCACCTTGGCGAGCGTCGACGCCGCGTTGTAGGCGACGACCAGGATCCCGATCTTCTTCATGGCCGCGCAGCAGGGTAGGCGGGTCGGGGGCTCAACGGCTCATCGCTTCGTCCGTGGAGTGCCCGGCGCGCCGGCCGATTCGGTCCTTCACCCGCAGCGCGGGCCGTTCGACCAGACGGAACGAGGCGACGGAGACGGCGGCCGTGACCCCCCACCCGAGCGCGAGCCGCAGGGCGGTCGACGAGTCCGCGACGTGTGCGTCGACGACCCGGAAGACCAGGAAGTGCCAGAGGTAGAGCGAGTACGACAGACGGCCGACGTACACCATCGGCCGCGACGCGAGGAGAGGGTGCAGCGCCCACGGCCCCGCGAGCTCGACGGTGATGAGTGCCCCCGCGAGGAGCGCGACCAGGGTGTAGCCGCCGAGATAGAGGCTGCTCGAGTCTCCGTGCACGGCGCACGCCACCCCGATGAACAGGAGGAGTGCCGCGGCCCCCGCCGCGCCGCGTGCCCGCGGGAGGATGCGCCCGATCAACATGTCGGGCCGCACGAGCGCGAGCGCGGCACCAATGAGCAGGGCATCGGCACGGGCATCGGTACGGATGTAGATCACGAGCCAGACCTCGCCGCTCTGGTAGAGCGCGGCGCGCCAGATCGCGGCAACCAGCGCGAGGGCGACGCACAGCCAGGCCAGCCGGCGCCGGGTCAGGCCCAGCGCCAGCGTCCCGAGCAGCACGAGCGGCCAGACCGCGTAGAACTGCTCCTCGATCGCGAGCGACCACAGGTGAGAGAGGTTGGGCGAGAGGTTTCCGAAGTGGTAGAGCAGGGCCCAGTTGGTGGTGTAGGTGAACACGACCGCGAACGATTCGACCGCGCTGCCGACGCCGTTCCGCTCGAACAAGGCCACGACCAGGTTGCCGACGAGCAGCGCGGCAACTGCGGGGAGCAGACGCAACGCCCGCCGGGCGTAGAACGAGAGCAGCGGGTGCGCCTCCTTACGTTGCCTGCGCTCGAGGAGGAGTGTGGTGATGAGGAACCCGCTGAGGACGAAGAAGAGATCGACGCCAAGGAACCCCCCGCTGAACCAGTCGCCGTGCCGCGGCAGGAGGATGGCGACCGTGTGATGGAGCAGCACGAGCCCGACGGCGATGGCGCGGAGCCCGTCGAGGCCGGGGCGATGGCCGAGGGGAGGAGGGGTCTGCGGCGGCGGCAGGCTCGCCTCGGGCGCCGCTGCCACCATGTCGCGAGCCACGCGCAGAGGATACGGCGGTGGCGTCAGGCGCGAACGGCCGTGAGCGGTTCCACGACGGGGCGCGTCGCGTCCGCATCGCGAAGCTCGACCGAGGGGCCGATCGTCGGGCGCAGCTCGTAGACGAACTGATAGGCGAAGAGCGTGGGCCGCACCGCGAGCGTCATCGCGTCGATGCGTTGGAGCGCGTCGACGGCCGTCCGGGGCGAGGCATGGTCGTCCCGGTCGCGGCCGCGGTCGACGATCTCGAGCGGCATGCCCACCGGCGCCCGCCGGTGCACGGTGAGGCCCTGCTCGGCCACGATGCGCTCGAAGCTGCGCCGGGTGAAGAAGCGCATGTGGCCGCGGTCGAGGATGCCGCGCCGGTCGTAGTCGAACCGGCCCATGGTCACGCGCATCCGCGGGTACCAGTGCGCGAAGTTCGGGACGCTCGCGACGACCGACCCTCCGGACCGGAGGCAGCGCTGGGCCTCGGCGAGGAGGCGCTCGGGGTGGCGCACGTGCTCGAGCACGTCGGCGGCCACGACGACGTCATAGTCGCCACCGACTTCGGCGGGGATGCCGCGGCTGAGGTCGGCGGCGACGAACCTGTCGACCCGCGCCCGCACCCCGTCGTGCTCGACGAGGTCGACGCCGGTGACGTGGTGGCCGATCTCCCGCAGCTGCTCGCTCAGGACACCGTGCGAGCAGCCCAGGTCGAGGACGCGGCTGGGGGGACGATCGCGGAGCCAGGCGAGTATGCGCCCGTGGGAGCTGCGGGGGTCGACCTTGAGCTCGTAGGCCTCGCTCGCGAACGCCAGCTCGCCCGAGCCCAACCCCATGCGGTGGAGCCGGTACCGCGTCGTGTCGACGAGGACATCCCTGGCGTACGCCAGCCCGTCGACGTGACAGATCTCGTCGCCGTAATAGGTGGGGACGGGGATCTCGCGGATCCGCTTCGAAGCCTCGTGGAGCTGCACGATGATCTCGCTGTCGAAGTCGAACCCGTCGGAGTTGCGCTCGAACGGGATGTCGCGCAGGGCGGCGACGCTGTAGGCGCGGTAGCCGGAATGCCATTCGCTGAGGTCGGTGCCGACCATCGCGTTCTGAACCGTCGTGAGGATCCGGTTCCCGACGTACTTGTACAGGGGCATGCCGCCGCGCCGCGCCGCGCCACGGTCGATCATGCGCGACCCGAAGACCGCGTCGCACTCGTCGCGCTCCAGCGGCGCGACCATCTCCGGGAGGAGCTCAGGCGCGTACTGACCGTCGCCGTGCACGAGCACGACGATGTCGAGGTCGTGCTCGATCGCCCAGCGGTAGCCGGCCTTCTGGTTGCCGCCATACCCGAGGTTGCGGTCGTGGCGGATGACCGTCAGCGGGAGGTCGGGCACGAGCTGCCGGTAGCCGAGACCCACGAGGTAGGTCGCGTCGTCGCTGTGGTCGTCGCACACCAGCACGTCGGATACACGGGTCCGGAACTCCGGCGGGATGCGGTTCAACACCTCGGCGAGGGTCGACGAGGCGTTGTACGCGACGATCAGGATCCCGATTCGCTTTGGCTGCACCCGACCCCCTTCCACGCTCCGGCCCCGTTGTGCACAGGGTAACGCCGCCGGGGACGGCTCATCTCGGGGGCACGGCGAGCGGAGCGGCTGCGAACGACGCGTGCCCGTCTCCGCGGTCGAGCCGGTAGAGACGCACGCCGTTGACCGTCGCGACCAGCTGGTAGTCCCGTGCGATCGTTCGCCACAAGGGGGTTGTCGAGAGCGGGTAGTACTGCGAGCCGCGGATCTTCGCATGCGTGACGTCCGCGACCAGGTCCGGCGGTCGCGTCGACAGGTCCCGGGCCAACATCGTCCATGCCCCGGGGATGCCGTCGGAGGGCCGGCCGCTCCCGTTGGGCCGCTCGCCGGAGTTCCCGGTCAGGAAGCCGGTGTGGATGAAGCGGGTGGCCGGCTCGCGGTCGGCGGCCCAGTAGAGCTCGGGTAGCTGGCCCCAGACGAAGAGGGTGTCGTCGGCGTTGGTGATCGCCTTCACCCGCTGGGCCACGGCCGGGAAGCGCTGAATGCCCTCGTCACCCGTGGGCACGAACCCGGCAACGGTGACACCGAGGGCGGGCACGACGATCGCGGCGAAGGCCACCTGCCGGGCCCGGTACGCGAGAGCGATGACGGCGGGCGCCGCGATCAGACTGAGCGGCGCGAGGAGCTCGAGGTAGTAGTGCCCGAAGAAACGCAGCCCGGCCACCACGCCGACGGCCGCGCTGGCGACCCACAGCCAGAGCTCGGGCGCCGCCAACCGGCCCCGCCACGCCCGCACGCTCAGCACGACGATGCCGATCTCGAGCCCGACGAGCGCTCCGGTCATCCCCAGCCCGCGCAGGAGGTTCGACGAGAGTGACCCGCCGACGCTGAGATAGCCGCCGTTGCCCGTGACGGTCCACAGCAGGAACTGGGACGGGCCGAAGGCGAGCGCGGTGAGCGTGACGAGCGCGCACGCGGCGACACCGGCCCGGGCGACGGCTCGCCACCCTCCTGACATGTAGAGGACGTAGGCGATGGGCACCAACGCGGTCGCCGCGGTCTGCTTGCAAAGGAATCCGAGCGCCAGGCACAGCCCGGCTGAAACAGGGTGGCCCCGCGTCGCGGCGATCACCGCAGCCGTCACGGGCAGGATCATGAACAGCTCGAAGCTCGCCGCCTGCGAGTCGGCCGGGAAGACGATCACGTACGCGAGCAGGAACAACGCACCACAGCACAACCCGACTCGATCGCTGTTGTAGCGCCGGCGCGCCTCGGCCGCGAGGAGCACGGCCGTAGCACCGAGCACGAGAGCGCCCAAGGCGCGGACGGGCCGCAGGTCGTGGTTTCCGGTCAGCGCGAAGACACCTGCGTACAGATACGGGACGGCGGGCGGCTTTCGGTCCGCGGTCTCGTGGTAGAGGGTCCCGCCGTGGTTGATGACCATCGCCATCGTGGCGATGCTCGCCTCGTCGGAGTTGAACAGTCGTAGCACGAGGCCCGGTAGGTGCAGCGCCAGGGCCAGCGCCATCAGCGTTATGACGAGTCGCGCCGGCAGCCCGCGACGGGGGGCGGCCCGCGTGGATGAAAGCGTGCTCGTGCTCATGGATGCGCCGCCAAGGCGCGCGACCGGCGCTGCCTGAGCCGTTCGATGCTCGGCTCGTTGCCCGGCCCGAGGAGGAAGAACGCGGGCCACGCGATGGCCATGACCGCTCCCGCGACCGCCAGCCCCGAGTCGTTGACCGCAGAGCCGAGCAGACCGGCCACCAGCAACGCCCACGCCGCCGCCCTCAACGCGGGACGGGCCGCCAACCGGGGGTGATCGACCGCCAGCGCGATCAAGCCGACGACGATCAACAACCCGATCGGGTTGGTGATGTTGCCTGCGGCAGCCTCGACCTTCCGCAGGATCAGCCCCGCCGGGTCGCCCCCGAGGGCGCGCGCCAGGTGAGTCTGGCCGCTCGGTGCCCGCCAGGAGTCGACGGCGACGAGCAGCAGCACACCCCCGAAGGTGGCGGCGAGCGTCGCGAGGACGTTGCGCCGTGCCGGTCGACCGGTTCGGTAGCCGAACACGAGGACGCCGAACGCCGGCATCGCGGTGAGCAGGCCGCCGACGTCGGCGCCGAACCAGGGCCCGGCGCTCAGGGTGAGACCCACCGCCAGGGCGGCGACCACCCAGGGCACGGCCCGGCGCCCCCATTGATCGAGCGCCAGGGCGCACACGACGATGAGCCCGGCCGCGAGGAACCCAAACCCGACGTTGCCGACGCCGAAGAAACGACCTCCTCCGGTCGACGAGTTGCCGAAGGGCGCATCGACCTCGAGTCGACCGCCAAAACCTGCGTCGATTGCCACGACCGCGGCCACCGTAGCCGTGAGCGCGCCGATTCCGAGTCGCACGTCGCGTCGACCGACCCACGCCGCCATGACGGCCATCAGCGCGGCGAGACCACCCCCGACTGCGACCGCGCCGGTGAGACCCCGCTCCCACCAGGGGAAGAGCATCATGAGGAAGCTGGCCGATGGGATGGCCAGCAGAAAGAACGCCACGACCGCGCGAGCACGTGACACGCAGATCATGAGCGCGGCTCCGAGGCCGCTCAGCACGGCGAAGAGGTAGATCAGGTCGGTGCGAACCCGGTCGCCGGTGACGGCTCGTCGGTCGGCGCGGATCAATGCGCCCACCGATCCGCCCGTGTCCGCGTCGACCGAGGCACCGATCACCGACCGCGGGCGCGGGCCGTGCGCGGCCGTGAGGAAGGTCGGCGCGACGTCGGAGAGCGTGACGAGCCCGCGGCGATGGGTCGACGGCGATCGAACGCTGCGGTTGCCCAACTCGCACCGCGGAGACGCAGCGAAGACGCCGAGGTGCGCGTTGGCAGCAGGAGACGACACGCTCACGACAACGACGCAGCGCTTCGTGGCGGCGCGCAGGACCGTCGGGAGCTCGGGTCTTCCGACCTCGACGACGAGCGCGACCGCTCCGGTCGCGACCTCTTGCTCGAGCGCCGGCACCGTGTGAGACGCGGCCCGATGCACGACCCCTCGGCGGTTGGCGACCGCGGCCGCGGCCCGGGGATCGTCGGCCACGAGCAACCATGGCCGGCCGGCGCGGTCGAGCGCGTCGCCGAGGGCCCCGAGCCGGCCCGTCCGGTGGAGCGTCGCATCGTGGCGCTGGAGCGCGCGCCAGTCGCGCAGTCGGATACCCCGCCCGGCACGTGCGATGGCCCCGACCCCCGACGCAGGCGCGGCCGACGGCGCGCCCTTGCCGATCGTGAGATATGCGTCGGCCACCGTTGCGTCACGTCGCGCGGAAGCCAACGTGAGGTTCGCCTTCGCATAGCCGCCCATGCCCGCGGGGGCGTTCACCCATGCGAGGTCGGGCACGAGAACGAGCACTGCGGGCGGAGGACGACCCGTCGCAGGGAGCGAGCCGAGCCCGGCGATCACGGAGACGACGAAGGCAAGTAGGGGCACGAGCTCTCTCGGCTATTCCAGGTCTCCGGTGCGGTGCATCGCGACCTCGCTCGGGCCGGGGGTCGCCAGAATGGCACCGCCGCGTGGCTTTGGCGACCCGCACGGCTCGGGGCGGAGATGGGCCTACGCTCCCGCGGTGTGGACTCGTTGGTCGAGGAGATCGACGCCGGCGACACCGTCTGGCGCTTCGACAGGGCATTCCTCACCTCCAACTGGAGGTGCATCTGGGGTCGCGGCTGTCAGGGCATCCTCCCCGAGCCGGCCGAGCACCTGGGCCACGGGTGCTGCTCGATCGGCGCCGACCTCGGCGACGAGGACGAGGCCCGCATGATCAGCGCGCTCGCCGCCACTCTGCCACCCGCTCGTTTCGAGCATCACGCCGAGGCGGCCCGCGACGGCATCTTCAGCGATGCCTCGCGCCTCCACACCCTAGTGGTCGACGGCGCGTGCATCTTCCTCAATCGACCCGGCTTCGCCGGCGGTCCCGGCTGCGCGTTGCACCTGGCCGCGATCGACGCGGACGAGTCGCCCGTCCACTGGAAGCCGTCGGTCTGCTGGCAGCTGCCCATCAAGGTCGACTGGGAGCCGGGGGCCGACGGTACCGAGGTGGCCACGGTGAGGCGGTGGGCGCGCCGCGACTGGGGTGAGGACGGCGACACGATGGCATGGTGCTGCACCGAGGGCACATCCGCCTACGTGGGCGACCGGCCGGTGCTCGACTCCCTGGGCGACGAGCTCGAGGCTGTCGTCGGCACCGCGGTCTACGTGGAGCTGCGCCGCCGCCTCGCGACGGATCGCTCGTGATGCGCCACCCTTCTCCCGCGCGCCCGTCGGGTGAGCGCTACCGCTCTTGGGAGGGCTCGCCGTCGAGGTCGGGGAGCGCGACCAGGTCGCCCAGCGCCTCGACCAGAGCCGCGAGACGCGTCTCCAGGACGCCGACGCGATCCTCGAGCTCCTCCACCCGCCCCCCGCCTCGAACCGACGGGGTGACCCGCACCCGCGCGCTCGCCGCCGCCCGCTCCGCAGCTCCCGTCTCGAGCAGCTGGATCCACCGGTCCTCCTTCTGACCCGGGAGCCGGTCGACCCGGGCCGCCAGCGGAGGGTCGCGGCGCGTCAGGGCGTCGAGGACGGACTCGATGTCGCGGAGCGAGTCGAACGCATGCAGCCGTTCGGTTCGAGCCTTGAGCTCCGCCACCGTCTGCGCGCCGCGCAACAGCAGCACGCACAGCAGCGCCCGCTCGGGGGGCCCCAGGCGCAGGACCTCGTCGGCCACCTGGCGGTACTTCGTGGCCCGTTCTCCCGATCCCGGGTGGACGACCCGCGTCAGACCCTTGGCCTTCAGGGCGAGCAACGTCGTCTCCACCAGGTTCGGCTCGTAGCTCACGACGGGCTCGCGGCTCGACGTCTGATTGCAGGCCGCGATCACGGCCTTGAGCGTCAAGGGGTAGGCATCGGGCGTCGCGAGCTGCTTCTCCAGCAACGCGCCGAGCACGCGGGCTTCGACGGCGGTCAACTCGATGGCGCCGGATGCGTCCGACATGGCGCCAGGGTGCCACACCGCCCCTCTGGCACCGGTGCCGGTCGTCCGCGGGCGGCTACTCGCGCTCGTCGACGAGCTCGTCGGCCAGAAGGTCCATGAGCAGGCTGTCGTGCCAGGTGCCGTCGACCCCGCGCTCGTGGCGTCGCATGATGCCGACCGGTCGGAAGCCCACCTTCGTGTAGGCGCGGATGGCGGCCGCGTTGTCGGCGGCGGGATCGATCACGAGCCGGTGGTGGCCGTGATCGACGAAGAGGTGCCGCGCGAGTGTCCGGACCGCGTCGGTACCGACGCCGCGGCCGTGCACCGCGGGGTCGACGTAGATGTCGATGCTCGCGTGCCGGTAGTCGGGCTCCTCCTCGGCCTGCCATTGGATCCAGCCGACGACACGGTCATCGAGCTCGATCACATACGAGGTGCTCCCGGGTTCGGCAAAGTCCTCCTCAACGGCCGCGACCATGTCGTCTCCGCCGCGCCAGTGCTCGTAGACCTGCGGCGTCCGGCGGATCTTCACCAGGTCGGGGATGTCGGCCCTCGTGGCCGACCTCAGTCGGACGACCGACCCCTGCAGCGCGGTCATCGTCGGGGAACGACGATCGGGCCCTCGACTCAACCGGCCGCGGCGAAGATGCGTTCGACGTTCTCCTCGGAGAAGAACTCGGCCGGCGACGTCACTCCGGCGTTCACCCGCGCGAACCCGTCCATCGCCTCCTGGTTGCCGTGCATTGCCGCCAGCAACTGCTGCATCTCGGGCGGTGGCGGCTCGAGCGTCGCGAGCTGGCAGGTGAACTCGAAGATCGGCAGGACGTGCTCGTCACGCGTGGACTGGTACGCGCCCATCGCCACGTCGAAGTCGCGAGCGCCGGAGAACGCCTCGTCGAGCGCCGTCGCGCACAGCTCGGCGTCGCGGAAGGCGTCGCTGATCCCCTGGGCAGTGATGAAGTCCTTGTTGTAGCCGGCGTCGCCGACCAGCGCCCAGCCGGGCCCGAAGGGCCTCCTGAAGTAGTTGGGCACGGCCGTGCCGAGGAGCCGGGTCTCGCGCTTGGCGCCGCGGATTCGGTCGGCGAACTCCGGCGCCAGATCGAACATCCGGAGATAGTTGCCTTCGATGTCCCTCTTGTTCGCATCGAACTCCGCGAACGGCCAACCTGCGACGACGAGCGTAGGTCGTCGTGGGTGGGCGCCACCCCCCAACCGCGGTCGGGACGGATGAAGACCTCGAAGCGGCCGTCCATGGGCAAGCCGCTCCAGTAGCTGTAATAGCCGCACAGGATCTGCGGCTTCTCGTTGTACTGCTCGGGACGAACCGTTCGGGCGACGAGCGAGCTGCGGCCGTCTGCTCCGATGACCACGTTGGCCTGCTCGGTGACGGTCTTGCCGCCCTTGGCGTGGCCGCGGACACCGGTGACGCGCCCTTCCTCGACGACGACGTCCTCGACGGTGAAACCCTCGCGGACCTCCGCCCCTGCCTCGGACGCGCCGTCGACGAGCAACTTGTCGAGCACGGTGCGTCGAGGACAGTACGAGATAGGGGAGTCGGCTGTCCCCGGGCCTCCGGAGATCGAGAACGGGCCGAAGTCGAACGCGTACGTGTCGATCGGCGGACAACCGGTTGCCGTGAGCCGCTCGAGCAGTCCCCACTCGCGAAGCGCCGCCACTCCGGGCGGGTGGACGATGTGGGTCGACATCGTGTCGCTCGGGAACGTCGCCCGGTCGACGACGAGCACGTTGTACCCCTTGCGCGCGAGAAGCATCGCGGTGGGAGACCCGGCGCAGCGCGCTCCGACCACGATTGCGTCGTACTGGTTCTCGGCCATGGTGCCCTCCTCGTCAGTTGGGGACACCACAGCATGGCCTGTCGCGTGCGCCTGCGGGCTCCGCGCTGACCCCGCCCCGCCGGCACGAGTCGGCGGCCGCTCGCTCCCCGTGCGGCCAGTTGGTTGGCGACTTCGGGCCGCGGGTCGCCACCGATAGTGTGCGTCCGTCTGTCGAGTCGAGAGGAGCAGCCATGCCCGAGCGAGCGCACTACGCACCGGGGACGCCGTCGTGGGTCGACATCGGTACCGACGTGGAAGACGCGAAGCGGTTCTACGGTCGGCTGTTCGGCTGGGGCGCACGCGACGCGGGACCCGCCGAGGAGACCGGAGGGTACGGCTTCTTCGTGAAGGGCGAGAAGTTGGTCGCCGGCTACGGGCCCCAGCAGAGCCCCGGTCCCCCGGTTTGGACGACGTATGTGTCGGTCGCCGACGCAGACGACATCGCCAAGAGGGTCGACGGGGCGGG